>NZ_FNBU01000006.1 GCF_900102435.1 Sporolituus thermophilus DSM 23256
AATTCTGTTAGATGGGAGTCATTAGCCTCACAAAACACTGGCTGACGAATAATAGCAAGAACTTGTTCCCTAAGTTCGTCTGAAATTGCATGAGCTGGTTTGCGGCCACGGTTACCGTGAGCCAGAAACCCAAAACCTTCTTTGATAACACCTGCCTTCAATCGTTTGACTTGACGTTCACTTAGGGAAAGAGCTTCAGCCGCTTCTGCAATAGTACAAACCCCTTGAATTACTTTGTCGATTACGATTGCTCTGCGAACCTCTTTGTCACTCAAGAAAATTTTCTCCTTCTCCATGAGTGACATTTTCTCAGATCACTTTTAAGGTGACAATATCATAGAACGATCACACAGGTGAATTGGTGAATATTGCAAATTTTGCGGCGACATGATATACTGTTTTCGGGGTACAGAGGGTCGCCGCAGTCGCGGCGGCCTTTCTTTTTTCCGGGGGGAATGAGATGAAAAAAATTCACATATACGCGCGCGTCAGCACCGATGCCCAGGCGGAAAAAGGCTACTCGATTCAAACACAACTCGACGCCTGCCGGGCGAAAGCGGCCGAGCTGGGGGTGACCACCATCGTCGAGCATGTGGACGACGGCTACAGCGGCGCGACACTGGACCGTCCCGGCCTGGCCGACCTGCGGGCGGCCGTGGCAGAAAAGCAGGTGGACGTCATAGTCTGCTATGATCCTGACCGGCTTAGTCGAAACCACCTCCACCAGCTGCTGCTCATCGACGAATTCGAGCAGGCGGGTGTAGAGATGGTATTCGTGACCGTCACATACGAAAGAAACGCCGAGGGGAAACTCCTGTACAGCATTCGTAGCGCGGTGGCCGAATTTGAGCGGGCAAAAATCAGAGAACGGTCCATCCGCGGGAAGCGCGGGAAAGCCCTGGCGGGGAAAGTGGTCATGAACACGCACCCTTACGGCTACGCGTACGACCGCGGGACGTATGTCCCTGACGAAAAAGCCGATACAGTCCGACGCATTTTTAAAGAGGTAATTTCTGGAAAATCAATATATGAAGTAATGAAACAGCTAAACATGGAAAAAATACCCAGCCCAAAAGGTGGTAGGTGGTATGTGGCCACTATTTCTCGCATTCTTCGAAACCCCCTCTACACCGGCGAAGTCCGGCAGTTTCGCGAAACGAAAAAAAAAATAAACGGCAAATGGAAAACGGAACGGAAAAACGAATATATCACCGTTCCCTGCGAGCCAATCGTGACTCGCGAGGAATTTACAGCCGCGGCCCAAGCCGTGGCGCGGCAAAAGCAGTGGAATCGTCGAAATACCCGCCACGAATATCTGCTCCAAAATATCGCTTTTTGCGGTTTCTGCGGCCGGCGGCTGGACATCGTCCAGCGTGGCAGAGGGAAATACTATTATTTGTGCGCCAGCCACCGGCGGAAAGCACAGACCGGCCAACCGCACTGTGGCGCAAGAGGAATCGCCGTGGATATTCTCGAAGATGCTGTCGCAGATCGTTTCCAACGCCTGTTGGACCATCCCCAACTGGTCCGGGAATATTTGGCCGACGCAGACGACGACACGCCGGAACGCCTGGCCGAGCTGCGGAAAGCGGAAACAGAGCTTCTAGCCCGCCAGCAGACCGTCATGCGGTTTTTCGCAGAGGGGAAGGTGGATGAAAAACTGGCCGACGAAACACTGGCGAAAATACAGGCCCAACTGGGCCAAACCAGGCAGGAAATTGCTGCCCTGACAACCCAAGCGGGGCAGCGCAAAACAATCGAAAAACGGGTGGCCGACTTCATGGCGGCCGTGCAGCAGGCCAGCACGCTGCGGGAAATCCTACTTACTACAGTGAAAAAAATCACAGTAAAGCGGACCGACAAAAATCAGGGCCGCTGGGCCGAAACTGAACTTGAAATTTGCATAGAATTGTGGTAATTTTAAATATAGTTTTATAAAACTTCTTTCGGTACCGAAGAACTCGCTCATATGGAAATGATCGCCGCTTTGGTCTATAAACTGACCGACGGCGCTTCGCCCGAAGAATTCAAGGAGGCCGGCTGGGAAGGGCAATGGGTGCAGCACGACCACGCCCTCTTCTGGACGGACGTCAACGGTGTACCCTGGTCGGCAAAATACATCGCCGCCCTCGGCGACCCCATCACCGACCTGGTGGAAGACATGGCCGCCGAGCAAAAGGCCCGTACCACCTATGAGCATTTAATCGCCGCTACCGACGACGAGCTGGCCAAAGACACCTTACGCTTTTTGTGGCAGCGCGAGGTCGTCCACTTCCAGCGGTTCGGCGAAATGCTCAATACCGTGCAGGAGTGGATGGCTAATAGTAAACACGTCTGGACGGGTCACGATTTTAAGAAGCGGGAGGAATAGAATTATAGACGCCAGACCAAGCCCCCGGCCATTCAGGCCGGGGGCTGTGGTGTGTCAGGGGGACAGCACTGAGTCATAAGAACAGCCCTTTGAAATGTTCCTTGACACTCCCCATTATGCTTTTTTGTAAAAAATATACATGTTGTGTTGTCATCGATAACTTATAATGATACCCTTAATATAGGTAAAAAATTCTAGAAATTTGCTCTATTTATTACTATTTACCGTATAACTTGCCAATTTAGGCAATGCATTTTCACGCACGACGGAGAGTGGTCATGTGAAAGTTATTAATAATATTGATCAGGCGTTGGGTGATGACCTAAAAGCGACTCTCAAACGTGGCGCTAAGGTTTCAATTGCTGCCTCGTATTTCTCTATTTACGCTTATCAGGCGTTAAAACAAGAATTGGAAAATATTAAAGAGCTGCGCTTCATTTTTACTTCGCCGACCTTTATCGCTGACATTTTAAAAAAGAAAAGCGTGAGTTCTATATCCCGAAACGCAATCGCGAAAGAAGTCTTTATGGGACGGAGTTTGAGATTAAATTAAAAAACGAAAAGCGCCTCAAGCCGAAATCCAAGTTTTGCGCTTTGACCGAACGACAGGATGTTATGAGCTATAGTGACATCTTTAAAGAATTATGTCGGATTAACCTGGGAATTTACGCTCCTTTTAAGTACATACTTCCAAGCCGTTTGCGCGTATATGAGCAGCGCTATGATACGGTAGTTAAAAGCGGCAGCCTTAAGCAGTCCGACCGTGAGCGCAACTTGCAGGTGCTTATGCGCATAAATTTGCTAAAACGGCTGGAAAGCTCGGTTGAAGCTTTCCGCATAACCTTGCAGAAAATCATTGACAAACTAGACGAGGCGCTAAAGCAAATCGAGGAATATGAACAGCATGGGAAGCAAAAGACGGTTGACTATATTGAAATAGAAAACGTCAATTTAGATGATGATAACTGGCTTGACGATGAATTTGCCTTAGGCGGCAGTATAAAAATTAATTTGGCGGACATGGACATTATCAGCTGGCGGGAAGATTTAAGCAGCGACCGGGAAATCCTAAGCAAATTGTTGCAGGATATGCTTAAGGTGACGCCGGAATACGACTTAAAACTTCAAACGTTACAAGAATTAATTGTCAATAAACTATGCAACCCGATTAACCCCGGCAATAAAAAAATTATTATTTTTTCGGCCTTTACCGATACCGCCGATTATCTGTACCGACACATAGCTGATTTTGCTAAAAAATATCAACTGCATACCGCCAAAATAGTCGGCAGTGATGAAAACAAAAATACTGCCGGGCTAAAAAATGATTTGGCTACGCTTTTAACTTGCTTTTCGCCGCGCTCTAAAGAAAAGCAGCTTATAATGCCGGACATTGCGGAAGAAATTGATATCCTTATTGCCACAGACTGTATTTCCGAAGGGCAAAACCTGCAGGATTGCGATTATCTCATCAACTATGACATTCATTGGAATCCTGTGCGCATTATTCAGCGTTTTGGCCGCATTGACCGCATCGGCTCGCCCAATGCCGTTATTCAGCTCGTAAACTTTTGGCCCAATATGTCGTTGGATGAGTATATCAATTTAAAAGAACGAGTGGAGAACCGCATGGTTATCATGGATATGACGGCGACCGGCGAGGATAATGTATTATCCAATGAGTCAAGCGATTTAGAGTACCGCAAAGAACAGCTCAAGCGGCTGCAGGAAGAAGTAATTGATTTGGACGACATGAACAGTGGTATTTCCATTACTGACCTAGGCCTTAACGATTTTCGGATGGATCTGGTCAACTATGTTAATGAGCACGGCAGTTTGGACGCCGTGCCTAACGGTATGCACGCCGTTACGTTTGCAAGCAGCGACATCGGCGCTGAGCCAGGCGTGATTTTTATCTTGCGCAACATAAACAATGGTGTCAATATTAATAATCAGAACCGTCTGCATCCTTTTTACCTGCTGTATATAAGACAAGATGGCGAGGTATTGGTAAATCATCTGGAAGTCAAAAAAACCCTGGATATTTTGCGGTCTTTATGCCGCGGCCAGGCCGAACCGATAAAAGAAGCTTGCCGGGCCTTTAATCAAGAGACCAAAGACGGCCGCCGCATGGAAAAATATTCACGGCTGCTTGAAACTGCAATTCGCGCTATTGTTGAGGTAAAAGAAGAAAGCGATATTGACAGTTTGTTCAGCGCTGGAGGAACTACCGCTTTGCTCGACAATATCCGTGGCCTGGAGGACTTCGAGCTTATCGCCTTTGTTGTAGTCAAGGACGGTGGGCAGCGTGTTTGACGTGCCTGATCGGACGCTTGTCAATCGCAAAATACCGAAAAACAAATTTTATGAAAAACTGGACGCAAATACCAAGCTAAAAGAATTATTTGCCGAGCAAATTGAAACAATCGTATGGAAACATAAGCTGGCGCAGTCAACAATGAATTTGGATCCTGTGGACGAGGTACAGGAAATACAGATTTTTGAACTTTTTTTGCGCCAGCGCGGAATATCGAGAGAAATACTGGAAAGTATTGATAAATCTATTCCGTATCCCATATTGCATGTGTTACGCTATCAAAACGAAGTTAAATTGGTCATTGCCTATAAACAGCCGAACCAGAATAATGAGAACCGGGCGGTTGTGCACAGTTACTTTGAATCCGACTGGCAGCCTCAAGACAGTTTCCGGTTTCCTATTACGGGCTGCCTTACGCTGGGGGCGGTATATGAAAGCATCATCCGTCGGTTACTGCCGGTGCCGGCAAAGCCGGAAGAAAAACTGGCAGAGGTTGTTACCAGGCAGTGTGAAATCGAGCGATTAAGGCGGGAATATGCGCGGCTGGAAGCAAAACTGCGCAGTGAAAAGCAGTTTAATAAAAAAGTCGAGATTAATATTGAGCTGCAAAAGCTAAGACAAAAACTGCAGCAATTGGCAGAATAGCGATAGGGGGAAACTCTGTTGGAAAAATTAACGATGCGGACAAAGGACTTCAGCCAAGAAAATATCGCCAAATTGGCAAAGCTGTTTCCTAATGTAGTGACCGAAATATCGATAGGCAAAGACAGAGACGGCAAGGATATACTGAAAAGAGCCATTGATTTTGATCTGCTAAAACAGGAACTATCCGATGTGCTGGTCGAAGGCGACAAAGAACGCTATCAGCTTACCTGGCCGGGCAAAAAACAGGCTATCCTTCATGCTAATGCGCCTACCAATAAGACGCTGCGCCCAGTAAAGGAAGACAGCGTGGACTGGGAAACAACGCAAAACCTGTATATCGAAGGCGACAACCTGGAAGTTTTAAAGCTTTTACAGGAAGCGTATTTGAATAAAGTAAAGCTTATTTATATTGATCCTCCTTATAATACGGGCAAAGACTTTATTTACAAAGACGATTTCAAACAATCAAGTGAGCAGTATTTGCGCGAGTCCGGGCAAATGGACGAGCAGGGCAACCGACTGGTGCAGAACACCGAGGCTAACGGGCGTTTCCACAGCGACTGGCTGAGCATGATGTATCCGCGGCTTAAATTGGCGAGAAATTTGCTGCGGGATGATGGGGTAATATTCATTAGCATTGATGATAATGAAGTAGCTAATTTAAAAAAGATTTGTGATGAAATATTTGGATCTGAAGCCTTTGTTGCTATTTTCCCCTGGAGAAAAAGAACAGCAAAAACAGATGTTCCTTTCGGGGTATCGCAGGACTTTGAATGGATTATATGTTATGCTAAGCCTAATTTTCTTGCAGGTGTTCCTACTGAACGGAAATATTATACTTCTCCTGATTTTAAAGAACGGTGGCGATTATCGGATTTGACGACGCAGAGGAGTGCGGAGGAAAGACCAAATTCATTTTTTACTTTAGTTAACCCTAGAACTCTTGAGGAGTACCCTGCAAATCCTAATCGTGTATGGGGAGTGACTAAAGAAACTTTTCAAGAGTACTATGCTAAAGGGAAAATAGTATTTCCTGGTGATTACGAATTTTTAAATATATCTACTCCATATTGGCGAGTTTTTGAAAGTGAAGATAAAGAAAAAAACCTTAAAAAATTTGGAACGGTTGAACATAGAAAAGCAATTTCTACAATGCTACCGACGACAATTGGGAGAACTGAAGATGGTACAGAGGAAATAAACGAGTTGTTTGGAGCTAAAGTATTTTCTTTTCCTAAACCAACTTCTTTGATTGAGTTTTTTATTTCTGTAATTTCGAGTGACGATTGTATAATTGTGGACTTTTTTGCTGGATCTTCAAGTTGTGCTGAGGCGGTATTAAGGTTAAATGCTAAGGATGGCGGGAAGCGGAGATTTATGTGTGTACAGTACCCCGAATTGTTAGATCCTAATAATAAAGACCAAAAAACAGGGTATGATTTTTGTATTGCTAACGGACTGAATCCTAATATCTGTGAAATCGGCAAAGAGCGCATTCGCCGCGCCGCCAAGAAGATCAAGGAAGAAACAGGCGCCGATATTGACTACGGATTTCGCGTGTTTCGTCTGGACTCAAGCAATATGAAAGATGTTTATTATGCGCCGCAAGATCTAACCCAAGAAATGGTTTTGGCGCTTGAGTCCAATATCAAAGAGGACCGCACGGGCGAAGACCTGCTCATCCAGGTCATGCTGGAGTGGGGGCTTGAACTGTCGCTGCCGATGGAAAAGCGAGTTATTGCCGGCAAGGATGTGCACTTTGTCGCCGGCAATTCCTTGATAGCTTGTTTTGACGATAAGGTATCCGATGAGGTGGTACGGGCTATTGCCCAGGAGAAACCGCTCAGGGTTGTTTTTCGCGACAGCTCGTTTGCGTCTGATGCCGACCGGATTAACGTGGAAGAGATTTTTAAGATGCTGTCCCCGGATACGGAGATCAAGGTCATATAGGATGAGGGCGAGACTATGAAATTTAAATTTAAACGGCAAGCTTTTCAGGATGAAGCTGTACGGGCGGTCGTGGACTGTTTTACCGGGCAGACTTACGACGTGTCGCGCTTTATGCTTGAACAAGCGGTGCGGGCGGAAGATAAGCAGACGGTTTTAGCATTAGAGGAAGAAGATTTCCGCGCTGATATCGGCTTTAAAAATAAAGAAATTAAACTGGTCGAAAGCGAAGTTTTGGCCAATATCCAAGCGGTACAGCGGCGCAACGGCTTGACGGTTTCGGATAAATTGGAAGGCAAGTATAACTTGACCGTTGAAATGGAAACAGGCACAGGCAAGACCTATACCTATATTAAAACCATGTTTGAACTGAATAAGCAGTATGGTTGGAGCAAATTTATCGTTGTCGTTCCCTCCGTGGCTATTCGCGAAGGGGTTTATAAAGCTTTTCAGATAACCGAAGAGCATTTCATGGAAGAATACGGCAGAAAGGCCAGGTACTTTATCTATAATTCTAAGCAGCTACATGAATTAAACAGCTTCGCCGCGGACGCAGGAATTAATGTTATGATTATTAATTCTCAAGCCTTCAATGCTCGCGGCAAGGATGCCCGGCGTATTTATATGGAGCTGGACGAGTTTCAATCCCGCATGCCAATTGAAGTCATTGCGCGCACTAATCCCATCGTTATCATTGATGAACCGCAGTCGGTCGAAGGCGCGAAAACCAAAGAAGCGCTTAAACTGTTTAATCCTCTCTTTACGCTAAGGTACTCGGCCACTCATCGCCCCGGGCAGGAGTTCAACAAAGTGTACCGACTTGATGCGCTGGATGCTTATAACCGAAAACTGGTAAAAAAAATCAGCGTTAAAGGCATTACAGTTAAGGGAACGACAAGCACGGAAGGCTATTTATACTTGGAAGGCATTGAAATTAATGAAAAGCAGGCGCCAGTCGCAAAACTGGAGTACGAAGTGAAAACGCCAAGCGGCATTAAGCGGGTAACGTGCAAACGGCGTGTCAATGACGACCTTTATCAGCTTTCCGGCAATTTGGAGCAGTACCATGGCTATAAAATAGCGGAAATTAATGCATATAAAAATATTGTGGAGTTTACTAACGGAGTTGTAATCGCCGCCGGCGAACTGCAGGGCGACGTAACGGAGCAAAATTACCGGCGTATACAGATTAGGGAAACAATATTATCGCACCTGGAAAAAGAACGGACGTTATTCAGTCAGGGTATTAAGGTATTGTCGCTGTTCTTTATTGACAAAGTAGCCAAGTACCGTCAATATGATAAGGACGGTAACGCGCTTAATGGTGAATATGCCACGATGTTCGAGGAAGAATACCTGGCGGCCTGTAACAAATATATTACGTTATTCCAAGATGATCCTTACGTCAAATATTTGCAGGGCATTGCTGTCCGCGATACGCATAAAGGCTATTTTTCGATTGATAAGAAAAGCAAACAGTTTATCGACCCCAAAGATGGGGGGGTTAAGGAGTCGGATGATGTAGACGCCTATAATTTGATTATGCGGGATAAAGAAACGCTTCTGAGCTTTGCCGAACCAACACGGTTTATATTTTCCCATTCGGCGCTTCGTGAAGGATGGGACAACCCTAATGTATTCCAGATTTGCACGCTCAAACACAGCGATTCGGCCATTAAAAAGCGGCAAGAAGTCGGCAGGGGGCTCAGGCTGTGCGTTGACCAGCATGGCAACCGCATGGATGAACAGGCTTTGGGAGATGCGGTTCATGAGATAAACATTCTTACTGTTGTGGCAAGTGAGTCTTACGAGGATTTTGTTCGCGCTCTGCAAAGCGAGATTGCGGATGCCTTGTCTGAGCGTCCGAAACAGGCCGACGTTGCTTTCTTCCTAAATAAGGCGCTGGTAAGTGTGCAGGGAGAGCGGCGGCTCATTGATGAGTCGTTGGCTAAGAAACTGAATAAAGCCCTATATAAAGCTGGTTATATCGATGAGGTGGATAACCTGACTCCGGCCTATTTTGAGGCGGTTGCCAGCGGCAATTTTTCTTTACCGGGAGAGCTTACGGATTATACGATATCTGTGGTCAAGCTGCTTGAAACTATGTATTCGCCGCATAAACCGATGGCAGACAATGAACGGAAGCGAAACATCCCGGCATTAGTGCCCAACCATAATTTTTACCGGCAGGAATTTCAGGAACTGTGGAAAGAGATTAATAAGAAAACCGCCTATACGGTGCAGTTTTCGTCGGATGAGCTTATTGCCAAATGTATTAAAGCTCTGGATGCAGAACTTACTCTACCGGATATTCAGTATACGGTAACAGCCGGTACGCTTGAGGCCTTTCAATCTAAGGAGCAGCTTGCCCAAGGCGAAGCTTTTCAAACGGAAAAAAGCGCGACTAAGTCGCTGGTTGCTGTAGCAAGCTCGCGGGTTCGCTATGATTTAATCGGCAAGCTCATGGAAGAAACTAAATTGACGAGAAGAACGATAGCGGCTATTTTAAGCGGCATAAGCCCGATAACATTTGCCCTGTTCAGGAAAAACCCTGAGGCTTTTATCCAGCGGGCCGGCAAAATTATCAATGAGCAGAAAGCAGCGACCGTAATTCAGGGGATTTCTTACGATATTATTGATGGCTCGTTTGATACCAGCATATTTACAATTAACAGCTTGCAGGCCGTACTGGGCGAAAACGCTCATCCGCTGAAAAAACATATTTATGACTACTTATTGACCGATTCCAAAGGCGAGCGTAATTTTGCCAATAAACTTGACATTAGCGAAGAAGTATGTGTGTTCGCCAAACTGCCGCGTGGCTTTTATATCCCGACGCCAATCGGCAAGTATAATCCAGACTGGGCAATTGTCTTTAAAGATTCTGATGTTAAATATGTCTATTTCATTGCCGAAACGAAGGGCAGTTTGGCCTCGCTTGAACTGCGCGATATTGAAAAGGCTAAAATTCATTGCGCACGACAGCATTTTGCGCGAATTAGCAGCAGCAAGCTCAAATATGACGTTGTTGATAGCTATGAAAAACTGCTGGAGATCGTAAAGGGCAACCATGTTGGACAGCATTTGGCGGCTAATTAATATGGACCATTATTAGGATACTAATAGATATTAAACGGTATTTCGAGGTCAGAAAGCTATAACTTTTCAATAGGGGGCGGCTGTTTTTATGATTATTACGCGCGTGGTTTTGCAAAACTGGCGCAATTTCCGTTCGGTCGATGTATGTTTGGGCGATCGGGTTTTTCTTATTGGGCCAAATGCATCAGGTAAGTCTAATTTTTTAGATGTTTTTCGCTTTTTACGCGATATTGTTAAAGGAGGGGGACTACAGCAGGCCATAGCTATGCGTGGCGGGATGTCCAAAATCCGCTGTCTGGCTGCTCGTACTCCTTCCACAGTAGTGATAGACATAACGTGGGCCGAAGAAGCTGGGGAAAAAGAGCTTTGGCGTTATAAATTAGGGATCAAACAGGAACAGCGCGGAAGACATCAGCCGATCGTTGACTCAGAAGAAGTATGGTGCAATGGGGAGAAAATTTTGGACCGGCCTGATAAAGATGATAAAATTGATAATTTGCGATTGACCCAGACCCACCTTGAACAGATTAATGCCAACAAGGAGTTCCGGACAATAGCTGAGTTTTTTAAGAACGTACAATATCTGCATTTAGTACCGCAAATAATACGCGCTCCTATCATTTTGGGCGGTTCGGGCATGACAGAAGACCCATTCGGCCAGGATTTTCTGCAAAAGCTCGCTTCTGCTACGGAAGCAACAAGAACGAAAAGATTGCGAAAAATTGAAGAGATATTGCGTATTGCTGTCCCCCAACTGAAGAATTTGGCGTTTGTACAAGACAGCGAAACAGGGAAGCCGCATTTAGAGGCTGTATATGAACACTGGCGCTCCCATGGCGCAAAACAGCGCGAAGACCAATTTTCCGATGGTACTATTAGACTAATTGGTTTATTATGGTCATTACTTGAAAAAGACTCGCTTTTATTATTAGAAGAGCCGGAGTTATCATTGCATTCTGCCATTATCCGCAAACTGCCAGGGATGATGGCAAGATTGCAGCGGCAAAATCGGCGACAGATCTTTATTAGTACGCATAGTTTTGAATTGCTGTCCGACCAGGGAATAGGAGCAGAAGAAATCCTTATATTGTCGCCTGATGTTGAAGGTACTACCGTAAGCGTTGCCTCAAGCCGGATAGATATATTAGCTTTGCTGGAAGAGGGTGTGCCGGCTGCTGAAGCTGTTTTACCGCTTACGGCGCCGCGTGATATTGACAAGATGTGATGAGGAGAAAAGCAATATTGATATGGAAAGAGTGCAAGTTCTCGCTCAACCAATCTATTTGCGAGTTTTTGTCGAAGATGAACTGGGTAGAGCATTGATTGACCGGATTCTTAGGGAATATGGCAATAAATTTGCGTGGGATATAAGTGTTGTAAATGGATTTGGCAATATAAAAAAACGAATAAAGCAGTATAATGCAGCTGCCCGAAGATGTCCAATGCTTATTTTGATTGATTTGGACAAAACGTCATGTGCTTGTTTGATAATCCAGGAATGGTTGCCGGAAGGTGCTCACCACAATTTGTTGTTTCGCATTGCTGTCAGGGAAGTAGAAAGTTGGGTAATGGCCGATCGGGAAACATTAGCCATTTATTTGTCTGTTGCCGAAACAATCATTCCTGCTGCCCCGGAAATGGTAGATGATCCTAAAAAGTGCATTATAGAAATAGCTCGTCGGTCAAAAAAGCGTAATATACGAGAAGCCCTACTTCCTAAACCTAATAGCATGGCGAGTGTAGGACGGGAGTATAACAGCGTATTAACACAATATGTTTATAATAATTGGCGGCCAGAGGTTGCCAGAATAAATTGTGAAAGTCTTGACAGAACGATGCGGCGATTGGAACAGTTTCAACCACAATACTAAATAAGCAGAAGTTAGCATTTTACAACTAGATCAGCTAATGGCATTAAACCATTTATTTTTCAGCCGTCGTACCGATACTGCCACTTTGGCTAAATTGATTTATCGGGACGAATTTTACGCTCGTTCCATTTTGGAGCGGCTTGTAGAACGCGGCTTGGTCGTAGCTAGCGGTCAGAAGAAGGTGGTAGTAAACACGTCTGGATGGGTCACGAATTTAAGAAGGAAGAATAATATTTAATACCAAGCCCCCGGCTTTGCGGCCGGGGGCTTTGGTGGTGTAAAACTGATCTTAAGGATTGACTTTTTCCCGGAAGGTCTGCTTGCCGTCTTTTAATTCGATGATGACCGCGCTCTTTACGGGGTCATGGGTGGCGTTGAGGGTAATGCTGCCGGATACGGCCGGGAAATCTTTGGTTTTGGCCAGTTCGTCCTTTATCTTAACCGGGTCGGCGCTGCCGGCCCGTTCGATAGCTTTGATGACCATCATGGTAGCGTCATACGACAAGGCGGCAAAGGCATCAGGAACCTGGCCGTATTCTTTTTTGTAATTTTCAACAAAGGTTTTAACCGCCGAGCTGGTATCGTCCGGCGAATAGTGGTTGCTGAAGAAGGTATTGTTCAGCGCCGCAGCACCGGCTATTTCCGGCAGTTTGGCCGAGTCCCAGCCGTCTCCGCCCAAAAATGGCACATTAATGCCCAGTTCGCGGGCCTGCTTAATGATCATACCGACTTCCTGATAATACCCGGGAACAAAGACCACATCCGGGTTTTTCGCTTTTATTTTGGTCAGTGTGGCTTTAAAGTCAGTGTCTTTTTGGAGGTAAGCCTCTTCGGCGACAATAGTGCCGCCGTTTTTAACAAAAGTTTCCTTGAAGTACTGGCCGAGTCCTTTGGCGTAGTCGCTAGAGTTATCGATGTACAGGGCAGCGGTTTTGGCTTTAAGGGACTTGGTGGCAAAGTTAGCCATTACCGCGCCCTGGAAGGGGTCGATAAACGCGGCACGGAACAAGAATTCCCGCACTTTGCCGGTAGCCGGGTCAACGGTGACTTTAGGGTTGGAGGCAGTCGGGCTGATGGCGAGGACCTTGTTGTCCTGATTGACCTGGGCAGCAGCGATTACGCTGGAAGAAGCAATTGGCGCCAGCACGGCCACTACCTTGTCCTGGGTGACCAGTTTCTGCATGGCGTTGGCAGCTTCAGCGGCTTCGCTTTTGTTGTCGGCGACAACTAATGTGAGCTGTTTGCCGAGGACACCGCCCTTGGCATTGACTTCTTTGATGGCTAATTTGGCGCCGTTGGCGGCCGACTGCCCGAAAGTGGCGTTGGAGCCGGTCATCTCAAAGTTGGCGCCAATTTTGATAACGTTGGCTGGCTGTGCCGTCTGCTGGGAACTGCCGCAGCCGGCGGCAACCAGTGCTAGTGATAGGAGAAAAACTAAGAAAATAGACCAGTGGCGCTTGGACATAGGGAAGCCCTCCTTTGTCTTTGCATTGCGTACACCAGGACGTGTTTATCCGTGGTGTACACATGTTTGTTACATACGTATAAATTATATTCTTCGTTGGCAAAGCCTGTCAATATTAGTCATAATAAGAATTTTCAAATCGGCGCTAGTCTGTTTTGGGTTCGCTCTTTCGCGGCGAGCTGTTTTGGGAGGCAAGGCGGGGATATTTTTGCGAGGCGGAAGGCATGGCCCACTATTACCCCAAAATAGTGTGCATGGGGGTATGTTCGGGATTATAATGAACTATAGGAGGGAGCAAAAGTGAACCGGGAAACGGCTTTAATAAATGCTATCAAACAAGTATATTCTTTGCTCGGGATGGCAACACCCGAAAGAGTTACGTCTGAATTATCATTAATAAGGTTAGAACAAGCTTTAGCGGTGCTGCACGATGTTGCCACAAAATATGATATCGACCTGCCAGGCAGAAGCGAGGCTGGGGTGACTAACGCCATAGCAGCGGCTAAGAAGGCCGCGCGGCGCATCATCATTAAGCAGGGTGACATTACCGAAGAAACGACAGACGCGATCGTTAATCCTGCCAACAGCCGCTTGGTCCACGGCGGCGGCGCCGCCCGCGCGATAGCGATGAAAGGCGGCGAGGAAATAGTAAGACAAAGCAACGAAATTATCCGCAAAATCGGCCACCTGCCGACCACTAAGGCGGTGATTACCGGGGCTGGCAATTTGCCATGCAAGTTTGTCATCCATGTCGTTGGCCCGCAAATGGGGGAAGGTGATGAGGACAGCAAGCTTAAGCGGGCTGTTTGGAACGTTTTGACGTTAGCGGAAAACTATAATTTGCGAACGATCGCCATGCCGGCGATAAGCTCCGGCATTTTTGGTTTTCCCAAGCCGCGCTGCGCCGAAGTGCTGCTTAGTACGGCCGCCCGCTTCCTTGACGGTTGCGCGGTTTCGCTGCAACAGATTGTGATGTGCAATCATGATGAAGAGACCTACCGGATCTTTTTGCATACGGCCGTGAGGCTGAAGCTGCTGGAGGCGAGTGAAAGTTAAGCGAAAGTTAGCCAAGCTTACCGGGAAAACGAATAAAGGGGCTTGACGAACGAGCGATCGAAAAGAGTTAGGGAAGGGACTGGTAAAAAGGATTAGACGGAGGAATCGCGAATATCAATTCGCCCGTGCTTTTTGCCCGGGGCTGTCGTGGGGCTTGCTTCAAATAGAGTAGTAAGCGGAGGAGTGTACATGGCGAAAAAATTGGTCGATATTCTTGAAGAAAAAGGGATGTCGCTGAATTTGCAGTATGGCGGCAACACACCGGCCGGGCTGGCGGAGCGTGAAATAAAAAAAGAACCGCATCCACGAGCGAAAAAACTGCGTGAGCTTTATTTTAACGCGCTGTCGTCGGTATCGGTGGAATTTCCTTATTGGTATACCCGCAAATACCAGGAACTCGAACATGAAATTCCCGTAGTGCGGCGAGCCGCGGCGCTGAAGCATGCGTTTTCCCATATTACCCCCGTAATCTGGCCCGGTGAAAAGCTGGTAGGGGGCAAGGCGGCGTATTACCGCGGCTCGTTCCCCATGCCGTGGCTGTCGGAAGGCTTTTTTATGGCCAAGGAAGATGAATTGTACCAGGCGGCATTGTCCAAAGGCGGCGCCAGCGCCGATGAAGTCAGCAAGTTTGGCGCCGGCGGCGGCAACGTGACCCAAAGTTTCGGCAATGTTGTCTCGATCGCCGGCAAGTTCGGCATTCGCGCCGAGGAAGTTCCGGCCCTGCTAAAATTGGCGCGCACCTGGGCGGGCAAATCGGTCGACGACCTTGGCCACAAGTACGAGCAAATGGTTCCGGAATATAGCGTTAAGGAACAGGTCATGCGCAGCGTCATCTGCATGTTTGACTCCGGGTACACGTTGCCGCAGGGCCGGGAAGTAATCAATTACTATTATCCGTTGCAGTACGGCTATGACGGGCTCATTGCTATGGCCAAAGAACGCAAGGCAAGAGTTGCCGGGCGCGCCGACGGCGACGGCCTTATCGGCATGGACCGGCTGTATTTTTATGAAAGCGTAATCCTGGTGCTCGAAGGCATTCAGGCCTGGCATCTTAATTACGCCCAAGAAGCCCGGCGGCTGGCCTCAGCATGCTCTGACCCGGTACAAAAGGCAGAATATGAGGAAATTGCCGAATGTATGGAATGGATTGCCCATAAGCAGCCGCGCACTTTCCGGGAAGCCCTGCAAATGGTTTACATGATCCATATTGCCGTACTCAACGAAGACGCTATTTCCGGCCTGTCGCCCGGCCGCATCGGCCAAGTCTTGTATCCATGGTTTGAACAAGACATCGCCGCCGGACGGACGACGGAGGAGGAAGTGCTCGAGCTGTTAGAGTGCTATCGCGTTAAAATGACGTGTATTGACTGCTTTGCCTCCATGGGCGTAGTCGGCGGGGTGTTATCAGGCAATACCTTTAACAACGTCAGCCTCGGCGGTCTGACGCGTGACGGCCGGTCGGCCGCCAACCGCCTGGAAATGCTTATTTTGGAAGCGGGCATGAAATGTGAAACAACGCAGCCGACCTTGTCCGTGCTGTATGACGAAAAACTCCCCGAAGATTTTCTGCTGAAAGCCATTGAATGCAATAAGACCGGTACGGGTTATCCTGCCTGGATAAATAACCGCGGGGCCATGGAGTTTCTTATGAAGCAATACGGGCCGGAAGGCATGACGCTGGAGGACGCCCGCGCCGTCGCGATCGGCGGCTGCCTGGAAACTTCACCCTGCATATGGCTGGAATTAACCTTAAACGGCAAAAAGTATTGGGTGCCCGGCGGCGCCGGCCAGCCTACCAGCGTCGGCGTTCACTTTATCGCTAACCCCAAAGTCCTCGAGTTGGTTTTGTTTAACGGTTTTGACCACCGGACTGGTGAACAAGTGTTGCCGCCGCACAACAAGAAGCTTGAGACTTATGAAGAACTTTGGGAAACATTCAAGGAATACTATGAGCTTGTTGTCGACTGTCTGGTGAAAACAAACAATATCCAGCACGATATCTGGCGCAAGCAGAATATGGCCGTATTTAACTCCCTGCTCAAGCCTGACTGCCTCGACAAGGGGCAGCATATCGGCAATCTCGGCTACCGGTATAACGCCACCTTCAACATTGAATCGTGCGGCCAGATTAATATGGTTAACTCGCTGGCGGCGCTCAAAAAATTGGTTTATGACGAAAAAAAGTATACGCTTGAGGACATGCGGGAGGCCGTTCTTAACAACTTCGGCTTTAAGACGGCAGCCGAAGCGGGCAGCTTCTCCCTCGCGGCGCAGGAAAAACGGGATGATGCCGACACGCGCTTTGACGAGATCCACAGCGACTGCCTGAAAGCGCCTAAATACGGCAATGATGACCCCTATGCCGACAGTATCCTGCAAGAATACGAAGAATGGTTCTGCGCAATGTGCCGTAAATTTGAATCGCTCTACGGCCGACCGATGTATTCTTGTCAGATTTCGGTTTCCACCCACGGCGCCCAGGGAGCAGTCACGCTGGCGTCGCCTGACGGCCGCCTGGCCGGAACGACTTATGCCGATGCGTCCATGTCAGCTTATCCGGGTACTGACCGGAACGGGCCGTATGCGCTGTTTGAGTCGGCGTGCTGCTGGGACCATTCCCAGTCGCAGAACTCGCAAATGAACCTGAAAATCCATCCCAATGCGGTGCGCGGCATCAGCGGCTCACGCAAGCTGCTCGAGCTGACCCGGGCATATCTGCGCCGCGGGGGCTTTCATATCCAGTACAATATTGTCGATTCGAACGTCCTTAAAGATGCCCAGCAAAACCCGGATAAATACCGCGACCTGATGGTCCGCGTCGCCGGCTTTACCCAATACTGGGTGGAAATTGGCAAACCGATCCAGGACGAGGTCATTGCCAGAACCGAATATGAAGGGGTGTAAAGTGATGGACAAAGCAGCACTCAACCATAACGACTGCCGCAATTTTATCCCCATTGACGTAGCAAAGGGAATATGCAATGTCCACCAAAAGGAAATATTAACCGACGGGCAAATATGCCCCAAGTTTGATGCGATGCCCAAGTGCAAGCACTGCGCTAACTTTACCGAGCCTGATGAAAAACTTATCGGCCGTTGCCTTGGTTTTGGCGATAACTACTGGACGTTCGGCGAGCTTAAGGCTGCTGTCTGTGAACATTTTCGGGGCAAGTGAGCCGACGGCCGGCGGGGCGCAAAGCCCTATAAGCGAGGGTGATTGGTTTTGCCAAACAGCAAAGGCCTGATTTTCGATATTCAAAGCTATTCGGTTCATGATGGGCCCGGATGTCGGACGCTGGTCTTCATGATGGGCTGTCCCCTGCGGTGCGGTTGGTGCGCCAATCCGGAAGGGTGGGAAGCTCGTCGGCGACTAATGTTCCGGGCGACTAAGTGCGTCCGTCCGCAGCGCAAGTGCCGCCGGTGCGCGCCTGTCTGTCCAGAGCAGGCGGTTGACGGCGGTGAAAAGCACGAACGGATAAAAATTAACTGGGATAAGTGCCGCCATTGTGCGAGCTTTGCCTGTGCGGCGGCCTGTCTTAACGAGGCGCTCACCGTCTGCGGCCGGGAAATAACCGTTGAAGAACTGACGCGGATCTTAAACCGCGACCGGCATTATTGGGGTTCGGACGGCGGGGTCACTTTCAGCGGCGGTGAGCCGCTCGTGCAGCAGGATTTTTTGCTGGCAGCTTTAAAAAGGTGCCGGGAAAGTTATATCCACACTGCCATCGAGACCAGCGCTTATGCGCCGTGGCCGGTTTTCAGCGATGTCATGGCCAATATTGATTTTGCATTTATCGATATAAAACATATGGATCCGGATCAACACAAAAATAAAACCGGGGTATCGAACGAATTAATATTGAACAATATCCGCGCGCTCAAGGCGAATGGCTGGCCGGGGCGGCTGATAATCCGCATGCCGGTGATTGCCGATTTTAATGATAGTGAAGATAACATTAACGCTATGATTGCCTTTTTCAGAGAGATCGGCCAGAACGAAATCAATATTTTGCCGTTTCACCGCCTGGGCGACTCAAAATGGACGCAGTGCGGCATGGTTTATCCCTACCGCGACTATGAAGCGACGCCGGAGCATGTGCTCGACCATATTCAGGAGCTGTTTCTGGCCAATGACATATTGTGTTATGTAGGGCACGAGACGCCCTTTTAGCGGCGCAGCAGTGGGAACTGCGCTGTGTATACCAACGGGACGGCAATTATACGGCCATAATATATGACGCCAATTGGCGGGTTGACTGCCAGTAAGTTAAAAAGGCCCTGGTCTTGTGCCAGGGCCTTAATATTTATATATCCAGGCGTTACACTTTGAAGTGCTCGACTTGCTCGTCCAGCCGTTTGGCCACGTTCAGCACCTGCTGGGCGCCGGCGGCGATTTCTTCGGTCGAGGCAGTAAGCTCTTCGGCCGAAGCGGCAATCTCTTCGGAAGCGGCCGACGTCTCTTCCGACACGGCGCTGACGCTCTGGACGCGGTCCAGTACCGCGTCTTTGGATTTAACCGTTTTGTCCATTTCCTGGTACGCGGCCGCGATCATGGGAGCAATAGCCGCTACCGAAGCGAGGATGTGGTCAAACGACCTGACGGTATTCTTGACATTTTCGATTTGATTTGTCACTTGGTCTTGCGTTATTCGGGCAGTCTCCACTACTTCGCCGGTTTCAGCGCCGACGGTGTCCAGCAGGGCTTTGATTTTGTCGGCTGAAGCGCGCGACTGCTCGGCCAGCTTGCGCACTTCTTCGGCTACCACGGCAAAGCCGCGGCCGGCTTCGCCCGCCCGCGCCGCTTCGATGGCGGCATTGAGAGCCAATAGGTTGGTTTGGTCGGCTATGCCGGTAATTACGCCCATGATTTCCCCAATTTGGCCGACCGATTTGTCCAGGTTAGCAAGTTTTTCCGTAACCAGCTGAAAAGCCTGTCTGACATTGTCGATCGATGCGGTGAGCAAATCCAGTTCCTGTCTGCCTTTGCCGGCCAGTTCGGTTGTTTCTTCACTATTGGCTTTAACGTTATTAAGTGCGGTATAGACTTTTTCGAGCTGGGCGGAAATAGCGCCAATAAGGGCGACGATGTCCTGCAGGCTGGAGGCCTGGTTTGACGCGCCGGCAGCCACTTCCTGAATGGCTTTGGCCACTTCGTTAGAGGATGACGCTACTTCCTGGGAGGCGGCGCTCAAGCTTTCCGAGCTTGTCGACAATATCTTGGCGTCGCTACGAATGCTGCCAATAAGGGGGCGCAGGTCATGCTGCAGTTTGTCAAGCGCCCTGGTTAATTGGCCGATCTCGTCCTCACGGCGGAGGAACTTTTCCGGTACTGCCCTGGTGAAGTCGCCGTCGGCAATGACGCTTAAGTGGTCGACCGCCAGCTTCAGCGGGACAGCAATGCTCCGGGCGATGAAGACCGTCAGGGCCAGGGCGATGGCGAGCACCAGCGCGGAAACCACCAGCAGCACCCGGTTTAGACCGGCTACCTTATCCAGCACTTCATCTTCCGGGGCGTTAATGGCGACTGACCAGCCGGTGCTCTTGACCGGGGCAAAGGCAACATATTTCTTTTGTCCTTGATAGGTGTAGACACCTACGCCTTCCTCGCCTTTGGCCATCCGGGAGATGATAGCCGCCAGTCCGGCCAGCTCTTGATTAGTCTTGGCCTCTTCGATGAAATTTACCTGTTTAAGAACAAGTTCTTGATCTTTATGGCCGATCGTTTTACCGGTACTATCGACCGCGAAGGCATAGCCAGTTTGGGCATAGGAAAGGCTGCCCACGGTCTTGGCAAAATGGGCGCCGTCAACGATGCCGAAGACCACACCGGTTATCTCGCCGCTAGCATAGTGGCGGACCGGGGCGGCCACGCCAAACATGACCGAGTTGTCTACTTTGCTGACCAATGTACTGGATATATATGTTTTGCCGGCCAGCGCCTGCTTGAAGTAGTCCCGGTCGGCAAGGTCGGCGGTCCTGCCGTCCGGATAAAAGGCCTTGCCGGACTTGTCGATGAGACCCATGCGTTTAAAGCCCAGTTTTTCTGCCTGTTGCAGTTCCGCAGCCAAAACAGCGAGTTTTTCTTCTAAAGTAGCTTCCCGGTCGCCGGCTTTGCCGCGGACGACATTGCGCGCCGCCACGTTTTCCACTATATATTTGAGGGTATCAATGCGATTGTCCTGCATGGCCGTATATTGTTTGACCACTTTCAGCATGCCATCTTCGGCTTCGGCTTTTACCGCCTCGCCGGCGCGGTTGGTACTGACCAACCAGAGCGCCAGACACCCTGCCAGCACGACCAGGCCAAAAAACAGGGTCATCTTTGTCAGTAGGCTTTTCATGTTTATGCGCAAGAATTTCATAAACATATCCTTTCCCCTAACCGCGGCCGCTCCCCGGGCGGCGGCCAGGATAACGCCTCCTTCGCTGAATTTGTTGGCTTTGAATAGTTTACCATCCGTTTGCTAGCTAGGTCCCCAAAAGACATAGTATGTTTTACTTTTATCACCGCCCCTTTTTCAAAATAAAAAATCCTTCTATACGGCTAAAGGTATAGAAGGACCCGCCGCAATCATGCAACCGGCTGCCATAGAATAACTGCTATTCCTTAGGCCCGTGGCTTTGCGTCCCTGCCTTTCGACAGGTTTGCCTTTGGATAATTGCTTTAAGATAATCGCTATTAAAGTAATTGCCATAAATTAACTTAGACTATTATTAAATATGTTGTCAAGCCTTTTTAATACTTTTTTTAGATGGCTGGGTCGGCGGCACGAGCCCGTCTGTTTATTTCTGGAGGCTTGGTGCTAAAGTTATTATGGCATATTGTCGGTTCGCCCGGTGAGCCAGTCCAGAGAGACATCAAAATAGTCAGCAATAGCAACAACAACATCGAGCGGCGGAATACGGTCGCCTAGCTCCCACCGGCTTACGGTTTGTTTAGATACATTGAAGATTCTGCCGAACTGCTCAGCCGTCAGGTTGTGTTTTTGGCGCAGTTGCCGTAACCTGACACAAAAAATTTCGTGTAGAAACATAAAAACCCCCTTGCGAGTCACCGAAAAGGTGACTATAATTTAAGAAGGTAAAAAAATTGTAAAATGGTGCTGATTGGTGCGATTTGTAGGGCGGCGGTTTTGAAAAGACGGGCGACGTAGCCGCTGCTTGAATAATCAGATCAACTAAAATAAGTTCAATAACGTGGTTGGTAAAGTCCTTTTCGGAATTTGCCAGCCAAGTGCTTACCTGCACGAATTTAAAAGTTGGAAAATTATAAATTTTAAATCGAAATATCAATTGTCGTTGATAAAGGCAAACCCGGTGAAAGCCGGGGACGCAAAGCTACGGGCCTAAATTCGTGGTTAGAATATGGCAGCCGGGTTGCCAAGTCGACAGGTATTAGTATGACTATTTTGCGTGGTAATGGCTGCTTTGAGGCAGCCGTTTTTTTGTGTGCGCCCGGCATGGGCTTGTCTATAGGGTGAAAGGCAGGCAATATAGCGCCAGGCGAAGGGAGAGGGTAAATTGCTGGTAGGTAATGATGACAATAAGTTATGGTTGGGTTTAGACGATGCTGGCGCCTGGCTGGAGGACCTACTTGCTGACAAGACCCGGATAGGTCACGGTATTGACAGCCCGCGAGAAGTCTTTTTGTCTGCGGTTATAAAAGCATTGGTCAATGCCCTGGAAGCCCGAGATCGTTACATTTACCGTCATTCCGCCGGGGTGGCGGTTCTGGCCGGGAAAATTGCCAGCAAGCTTGTCTGGTCGGAGAAAGAAGCGTATTATATTGAGCTTGCCTCGCTTCTTCATGATATTGGCAAGATTGGCATGCCTGACGCGGTTTTGGGCAAGCCTGGCTCCCTGACGCCGGAAGAGTGGGAATTAATGAGGCGGCATCCGGATATTGGAGCAGATATTATCGCCGACATCCCGGGCATGGTGTCGGTAGCCGATATTGTCCGTCATCACCATGAGCGATGGGATGGCCGCGGCTATCCTGCCGGCCTGGCTGGAGCAGCCATTCCGCTGGGGGCGCGCATTGTGGCGGTGGCGGATAGTTTCCAGGCTATGGTTTCGGATCGGCCTTACCGGGCCAGGCGCTCAGCGATACAGGCGATGCAGGAAATCAAGGCTGCTGCCGGCAGCCAGTTCGATCCGGCAGTAGTAGAAGCATTTATCGATGTTTTTAATGAATATTGCGATCATAAAAAACAGGCAACAGGAGGTTAATCTGGATATGGACAAGGTTCGCGTTTTGGTGGTTGATGATTCGCCGTTTATTCACCGGGCTGTCGCCAGGGCCTTTAAGAACGAGGAAAAATTTGAACTTGTCGGGTCGGCTTACAATGGCAAGGAAGGCAGTGCAATGTATTTTGACCTTAAACCGGATGTGGTCATTATGGATATAACCATGCCGGTTATGGATGGGCTGGCGGCTGCCCAAGAAATTTTGGGCAAAGATAACCAGGCCAGGATTATCTTTCAGAGCGCCATGGGTGATGATGAACTGGTTAAAAAGGCCAGAGAAATGGGTGTCAAAGAGTTTATCCAAAAACCGTTCAAAGACGATGAGTTGAAAAATATTATCAGCGCGCTTGTGTAAAGTTGTTAGCCGGAAGGGAGTGGGGCTTTTTGGACCAGTTGGGAAAAAATATAGTGACGGGCTGGTTGCCGGCGGTACGGCGGGTGTTGTGCGAGATGGCAGGCCTGGACATAACGGCAGCCAATTGTTTGCCGCAAAATGATATATTTAGTTCGGCGGGGTTGGCGGTAATTATTGGGGTTACCGGGAAGGCCCCGGGGCGGATTATCCTGGATATGTCTGAGGCGACAGCACGCAAACTGAGTGCTGCTATTAACGGCGAAGATGACCTTGACGATGAGCTTATTATGGATACAGTTGCCGAACTGGGCAATATTTTGTCCGGGCATATCATTACTTGGTTAAACAATAGGCGGGCCGGGTTAGGCCTTATGCTGACTCCTCCGGGAGTGTTTGTCGGCAAGGACCTTAAGATTGTCACGCCTAAGCTGGAGGCGCAAATCATTGTTGTTGACACTCCGGCTGGGCACATTGTCTTGAGCATTGGTTTTGAAAGGGGGATTGAACAGTGGACGTGAAACTAGTCGCCCCCTTTGTCGAAGGCGTAGCGAATATTTTGCCGCAATTCGGGTTTACCCAGGTTCGCCGCGGAAAGTTGGCCTTGAAGGACAAGCTTATCGTTACCATGGACGTTAATGTGCTTATTGGCCTGAATATGGACTTGCATGGGAATGTCGCCTATGCGATGGATGAAGCGACCGCCAAAAAGGTAGCATCGCGCATGATGATGGGTATGCCGGTGGACGAATTAAATGAGTTGGCCCAGAGTGCCGTGGCTGAGCTGGCTAATATGGTTGCTGCCCAAGCTGTGACCATATTGGAAGGGATCGGTAAGCGGGTTAATATTTCGCCGCCGACGCTGGTTATGGGGAAGAATGTTACCGTTAGAATGAGCCGGGTAAAAACACTGGTTGTGGAAATGATTACCGAGGATGGAACAATCGAAATCAATATCGGGCTGGAGGTCTAAAAAGGCTCGCGGGGAAAGGAGGCTGTGGACTTGTCGGTACTTGACATACTGAGCAAAAAAGCGAGGCGGCGCCAGGTGGTGTCTCATCCCGTAAAATCCGAAAGTCCCGAAGTTCGTGCAGCTTATATTGAAGCCGTTACCTGGGCGTTTACGTTGACTTCCATATATGGGGATCGTATGATGGAACGTCTGGACGAACTGAGCGCTTACCTGCGCGAAACTGTCCCAGACAAGGTCAAAATCGGCAATTTTATCGTGCGGGAAGAAGACGTGGATAGTGTTATTAGCCGGCTGGGCGGCAGCGGCAACAGCAGGAAAGTAGCAGCCTTGCTCTTATTCGATTTGTATTTGCTCGCGTTTTCTTCTGGCAAAGCAGTACCGGCAATGCAGGAATTGGCAGACCTTTTGAGTGATGCACTGAATATGCCTGAAGACGGACGACGGTTGTTGGCTTATGCCGCAGCGCGAGCGGCAGACGGGGCGGATCCCAGGCCGGCCATCCTGCAAATAGCCTGCAGTGGTGCGGACTATTGGGATGGTAGCGGCGAAATATTGAACTATATCATCAACTATTATTCGCCGCGCACCGTTTTGCGCGAATATGCGGCAGCCATTTATGGAAGCCGGGCGTGGCATTGCCTGAAGAACGGCCTTTGGGAAAAAGCGCTGGCTGATTTTAATTCTGCTCTGGCGTTAGAACCACGCAACCGCCTGTGGCTGATGGGGCGGGGGTGCAGTTACGCCGAAGCCGGTCAATATCCCCAGGCAATCCTGGATTATTCGCAAGTTTTGCAGCATAATGCAACCGACGCGCTGGCCTATTATTACCGGGCTGGCGCTTATGAGCGGATGGGGGCTTTGGAAGAAGCGCTGTCCGATATTGATAAGGCTATACAATTAAGCGGCAAGGACTACAAGTTTTATCAGCTGGCCGGGGACATCCAGGCTCGGCGGGAGCACTATGCCGATGCTGCCCGTTTTTATGAGTTGGCGCTTGCTAGCGGGGGAGTTACCGGCGAAATTTATAATTCTCTGGCTTATGCTTACTTTCATCAGGGACAAGTCATTGAGGCGATAAGCAAGGTTAATAAAGCGATCGAGACTGAGCCGGATAATCCGGAATGGCTGGACAGCCGGGCCGAGTTTTATCTGAGCATGGAAGACTATGACCAGGTATTGGCCGACTGTGCAAGCGCGCTGCGGTTAGACCCGGAAATATGCCGGCCGTACTATTTGCAGGGTATTGCCTATGAAAAGCTGGGGAATGCGGATGAAGCAGTCCGGTGCTACCAAAAGTTTATTGAGCTGGCGGAGGAAGGACATCCCGACCTGGCTGCCGTGCAGGACAAACTGGCGGGATTGACTCAGAGTTTTTAAAGGGAGGGGTTGGCTACGGAAAAAGCTCTTGCCGCCAAGACGGTCGCCGTTATTAACCAAAAAGGAGGGGTAGGCAAGACTACCAGCACCGTGAATATTGGCGCTGGCTTAAGCAGGTTGGGGGCAAGGGTGTTGTTGATCGACCTGGACCCCCAGGCGAATTTGACTGCCGCTGTGGGGCAAAATGCCGGCGGCCGGTGCATCGCCGATTTGTTTCAGGGCGGACTGACCTGGGAAGAACTGCTGGCCAGGATAAACGATAATTCCTTGGCAGTAGTACCGTCAAGCGTACGCTTAGCCAGCGCCGAGGTGGACTTTGCGACGGTTCCGTCGCGGGAGGGGTTGTTGCGGAAACATTTGGCCGCGGTCTCAGACCGGTTTGACTTTATCCTGATTGATTGTCCGCCAGCGCTGGGGTTTTTGACAATAAACGCGCTGGTGGCCGCCAGCGGGGTGCTATTGCCTGTCCTTCCCGAGTTTTTATCATTGCAGGGAGTGAGCGGGATAGCTGAAGTAATCCGGGTCATCGGCAAGCGTTTTAACCCCGGTCTGGATATAACCGGGATATTAATCAACCGCTTTGACCGGCGTAAATCGCTCCACCGGGAAGTGCAGCAGCGGTTGAAAGAGCGTTTTGACAGCCGCGTTTTTGAGCAGACGGTCAGGGACAACGTTGCCGTGGCGGAAGCGCCCGGTTATGGTCTTGATATTTTTACCTATAGACCGGACAGTGTCGGCGCTAAAGACTATCAGGCGGTCTGTCAGGAGTTTATTAGGCGGTGTTCCCGGCAATGACCAAGAAAAAACGTCGTCCATGCCTGCCAAGCGTGCCAGACTGGCCAGGCAATGTTGTCGGGGCGGGCTGCGATAACAGTAACATAGGTCTTACCGAGGAAACAACTGACCGGTTATTGGCCGTGGCTGGACCGCAGCTAGCTGCGCAGCCGGACTGGGAGAAACTTAAACGGCTTGCCGGTGACCTGGGCAATGCGCTGGACATTCTGACCAGGATGGCATGGCGGGATGGGAGCGGTAGCAGGATGGCGCCGGTCGGCGACGGAGTCCAGCAAGCAGTTAAGATGGCAGCGGAAGTTATCGGCCGGGCGCAGCAGGAAATTGCCCAGTTCCTGCTGCAGGCCGGCGTAATTGATAGCGGCCTGGCTTTAGGTTCGGCGTGCCATAATGCGGACGGTCTAATTGTAAAAGCCGGCGGTCTGCCAATATTTATCGAAAACAGATATATCCTGGAAATTGCTAAAAAATCGGACCGGGATGTTATTAATTTCCGGGGCCGGAGTTTTATCCACCACCGCGGAAAAATGACCGAGACCTTCAGGCTGGCGGAAATACTAGCGGCAAGTTGTCAGGGAAGTCCAGACGAGGCGACAACTCTGACCGTTCTCTTTGTTCTGCTTGAAAATACGCCGGTAGCCTTGATCGTTGACGAAGTAATTGGCCGGGAACGGGTAATGTATACTGTTTTGCCGGAATACCTGCGATCGGCGCCGGGAATAACCGGCGCGGCGGTAAGCAGTAAGGGCGAAGTCTTGCTGATAATTGATGTAGATGGCTGTTTTGTCAATACATAAAATTAATTAGGAGGATTGGACAATGGAAAAAAAGTTGGCACGACCCGTATCTATGGTGCAATCCCGGGAGGTAAGCGGAGAAACTGTTGGCGACAGCGAGGTGCAGCAAAAGCGGGCAGCGGCTAAAAGACGCGCGCAGGAGAAGGCGCGGGCGCGGACGCTTGCCAAACAGCAGCAGCTGGCGGAACGTATTGCTACGGCTACCGAACAGCTGGCCGCAGGGCTTGAAGAGGCCGGCAACGCTGCGGCCGAGTTAGGCGCTACGGTGGCGCAGATTACCCAGGGGGCAGAACAAGCTTCGGCTGCGGCCGA
Organism: Sporolituus thermophilus DSM 23256; assembly: GCF_900102435.1. Classification (NCBI taxonomy): domain Bacteria; kingdom Bacillati; phylum Bacillota; class Negativicutes; order Selenomonadales; family Sporomusaceae; genus Thermosinus; species Thermosinus thermophilus. The sequence continues at coordinate 27,622 of NZ_FNBU01000006.1, forward strand.
CGAGTCCAGGGCGGCAATAACCCAGATCGAAAGGGCGGCCATCGCCGGTGAAGACCGGGCCAAGCGCTGTCTGGACATGGCAAATAACCTGCAGGATTTGCTCCGCAGTACCGGCATGGATATCAACCGGCTTATTGACGGGGTTAAGGCTGCCGCCAACAGTAATATGGAATCAACCCGGCTGGTCAGCGAGCTGGAGAACCAGTCGCGGGAGATAGGCAATATTGTGGAAGCGGTTGTGCGTATCGCCGACCAGACCAACCTGCTGGCGCTTAATGCCGCCATCGAAGCGGCGCGGGCCGGCGAACACGGCCGGGGGTTTGCCGTAGTCGCCGATGAGGTGCGGAACCTTGCGGAAATATCGGAAAAATCGGCGAGGGACATTCAGCAGCTGGTCCAGGAGATTCGGGATAATGTTCAGATCGTGGTCCGCGACGTGGAAGAAGCGGCGAAAGCCAGTAATGATCAGGTGGAAAAAGCGAAAAAGATCACTTCTGACCTTGCGGTGATTGACCGCGATACGAGTGAAGTCCAAAAAGGGATCGAGGAAGTAGCGCAAAATGCCCAAAATGCTGTTGCCGGCACCAAGAAGTTTTTGGAATTTGCCGAACAGGTAGCCGCGGCTGCCGCCGAGCAGTCAGCGGCGGCGGAAGAGATCGCCAAGTCGACTGCCGAACAGAGCCGGGCTTTTGACGAGATGAACGTGGGCGCCAATGATTTGGCGGAAATGGCCGAACAGCTAAAAACTTCGACCGATACTCAAAAGTCCTCGGAAGAGGTGGCCGCCGCCGCTGAGCAGCTGTCAGCAAACGTGGAAGAAGCCAGCAATGCGGCGCAGCAGATTATGGCAGCCATCGAACAGCTGGCCAAAGGGGCCAGGGTTCAGGCCGAAATGGCGGCGAAAAGCGCTGAACTGGGCCAGCAGCTGTCGGCGGCGGCTCTGCAGATGAAAACGCGTGCCGGCGAATCGACCAAACGGGTTGGGGAACTGAAAAAATTGCTGGCGGCCAACAAGATTGGCGTTGATGAACTGATCGCCGGGATTTCCGGCGCGTTCGAGGCCAGCATGGTATCGGCCCGCAATATAAAACAACTGGAAGATACCACCCGGAGAATCGACAAGATTGTCGACGCTATCGTTAATGTCACTATTCAGACCAATATGCTTGCCGTCAACGGCTCGATCGAAGCGGCCAGAGCGGGCGAGTACGGCCGGGGCTTTTCGGTGGTGGCCGGTGATATCCGGACGCTGGCCAACGAATCAGCCGATAACGCCGATAAAATCAAAGACCTGGTCCGCAATATCCAGGCGCAGATCCAGAAGGTTACCGAAGACATTGAGACATCGGCAAGAGTGGCTGCCGAAGAAGTGGAAAAGGCCAAGAAATGCACGGAAAACCTGGTCTTGATTGAAAGCGACATGGAAAAAGTGATGACTATTGTCAGCGAAGTCGAAACAGGGGCGCAAGAATCGTTGACCGCACTGGAGCAGGCGGCCAAAGGGGTCGATCAGATTGCGGCAGCGGCCGAACAGGCGGAAAAAGCGGTACAGGAAGCTGAGGCTGCGGCTAAAGAACAAGCGAAAGGCATGCGGGAGCTGGCGGAAGCCATCGAAGAAATTGCCGGTCTGGCCGATGAGCTACAGACAATGTAGCATATAAAGAGGTGAAACAAAATGGCGGACAGTTTGCAAAAGGAAAGATCGGCGTTTGATGAGCGTCAGCTAGTCACATTTTTTCTCGGGCGGGAAGAGTTCGGCACCGATATTATGAAAGTCCGGGAAATTGTGCGCCTGCCCAGTGTTACGCAAATTCCCCAGGCTCCATATTATGTAAAGGGCATTGCCAACCTGCGTGGGACGATACTCCCGGTGATTGACGGGCGCTCGCTGCTGGGAGTGGACTGTCAGACGCAAGACGAGAGTACGCGGGTGCTTGTTGTTGATGTCAATGGTTCGATTACTGGTATTATTGTTGACCGAGTATCGGAAGTCGCCAGGGTGTCCGGCAGTGTGATCGAGGCGCCGCCGCCGGTCTTGCGCGGCAGTGTTGATGCCGGCGGTATTAGTGGTGTTGTAAAGCTTAATGATGGCCGGCGCATTATCATGGTCTTGGACATGGACAGCTTGTTAGACCTTCGGTTCATGCAAACAGGAGGAGCAGCTTCCGCCGCTGCGGGAGTTGCCGGTTCGGAGGTCAGAATGGCGGCTGAGGCCAGAGAAATGGACGAGGACCAGCTGGTGACCTTTACGCTGGCGGGCGAAGAATATGCATTTAACATTATGCATGTAAAAGAGATTATCCGTGCGCCGGAGATAACAAAAGTGCCCAATACCGTTCACTACATTGAAGGCGTTGTCTCCATCCGCAACCAGTTGTTGCCGATTGTCAACTTGCGCTCGTACTTTAGCCTTCCGGATGCCGATATTACAGACTCTTCGCGGGTGATTATTGTGGACATGGGGGCCCTGTCGGTGGGCTTCCGGGTTGACCGTGTCCAGGAAGTCACCAGGGTTGAGCGTAAAATCATCGATCCGCCGCCAGTAATGGATGATGAAGGTAAAGCCGGCTATATCAAAGGGATTGCCAAACTTAATAATGGCGACCGGCTTGTCATGTATCTGGACGCCCCCAAGCTATTGTCAAGCGAGCTTGTGCGGAGCTTGTCAGAAAAAAGTGAGGCGGCAGCGGATAATGTTCAGGCAGAAACCGGGTCAGCCAAAATACTGGTCGAGGAAGAGCAGTTGGTGACTTTTAAGCTCGGCAAGGAAGAGTTTGCTGTCCGGATTAATGATGTCCAGGAAGTCAACCGCATGAGCAGCGTTACGCATATGCCGGGTATGCCTACGTACGTTGAAGGGTTGGTCAACCTGCGGGGCAATATTATCCCAGCGCTCAATCTCCGGCGCCGCTTTGGGATGGCTGACCGGGAGAGGGACGATGCTACCCGCATTGTCATTGTCGATATTAATAACCGTAAGATCGGTCTGGTTGTTGATGCCGTTTCCGAAGTCCTCCGTATTGAACGGAATTTTATTGACAAAACGCCGGATGTCATTTCCGGCGGCATTGACCCCCAGTATGTAAGCGGAGTTGCCAAATTGAACGGAGGACAGCGCATGGTCTTAATCCTTGACCTGGAAAAAGTAGTTGCTTTTGTCAGTTGCCGTTCGGCCGAAAGCGATGAGCCGGTGGCGAAGAGAAAACGGTCGACGGCAAATTAAATATTGGCTAAACAGGTGGATATATGGCAACAAAAATCCGGGTGTTAATTGTCGACGATTCGGCGATGATGCGCCGCATGATAAAAAATATTTTGGAGACCGATGCTGAAATAGAGGTCGTTGGCACGGCCCGCGACGGCGAAGACGCGTTGGTAAAGGCCCGGGAGTCCCGACCCGACGTAGTGACCTTGGACGTAAATATGCCGGTCATGGACGGCTTGACCTGTCTGGTGCACTTATTGGAAGAACAGCCGGATATAGAAGTCGTCATGCTTAGCTCTTTGACCCAGGAAGGCGCGCTGACGACCTTTGAAGCGCTGGAACTCGGGGCGTTTGATTTTGTCGGCAAACCGTCCGGAACAGTATCAGCCAACCTGTACATTGTTGGCAAAGAAATCATTGCTAAGGTAAAGGCCGCGGCTAAACACCGGCGGCGCAACAAAAGAAAGGCGGAGAGGCCTGTGCGGCCGTCTCCGTCGCTCTTGTCTGGCGCGGTCAAGCGCACTGCAGCCGGCGAAACGTCGGGAGTGGCGCCTGTTGTTGTAGTCATTGGCGTGTCTACCGGCGGGCCGGGCACGCTTATGGAAATTCTCCCCAAACTGCCGGCCGATTTAAAGGCAGGCGTAATTGTTGTCCAACATATGCCGCCGATGTTCACTGCTTCGTTTGCCCAACGGCTGGATGCGTATTGTCGGCTGCCGTTCAGCGAGGCCCGTTCGGGTGATAGGCTGTTTGCCGGACGGGGTTTTGTAGCTCCGGGCGGAATGCACCTTGTTTTGCGGAAAAGCAGTGCGACCGGTGAAGTATTGTTGCGACTGACGCAGAGCCCGGCTGATGCGCTATTTATTCCCTCAGTAGATGTGACGATGCGGTCGGCGCTTGAAGTATATGGCCGGAAGATGGTCGGCGTTTTGCTGACCGGTATGGGGAGCGATGGCGCGGAAGCAATGGTGGCTGTCCGCAAAGCCGGAGGTATTACTATTGCGGAAGATGAGTCAACCGCGGTTGTTTTCGGCATGCCGCGCGAGGCTATCGAGCGGGGCGGCGCGTCGGTTATCGCTCCTGCCCATAAAATTGCCGAAGAGATTGTAAAAGCCGTAAAAAGGGTTGCTATGGAATAAATTTGGGGCCGCCTGGCCGGGAAAAGGTGAAAGATGCTTTCGGACAGAGAATTTAAGCAGTTTGCCAAATTAATTTACGAACGCACCGGGATATGGTTCGAGGATAATAAGAGGGCATTTTTGCTCCGGCGCATTCGTGAGCGAATGAACAGCCTGGGGATGGCCGATATTGACGAATATTATCAACAGCTGTATTTCATAAACAATGAAAAAGAATGGCAGGAACTTGTTAACCGGCTGACAATCAATGAGACATACTTTTTTCGCGATTTTCCCCAACTGGCGGTTTTTGCGGAAGAAGTCCTGCCCCAGGTAGTGAAAGTCAGGGAAGCATCAGGGCAATTAAACTTGCGGCTCTGGAGCGCCGCTTGTTCTACCGGCGAAGAGCCATATACGCTGGCGATTATTTTAAAGGAAATGCTGCCCAAACCGGCCCTTTGGGATATAGATATATTGGCCAGCGACATTAACACCAGAGTCCTGGACCATGCCCTCCGGGGAAACTATGACGACCGGTCGGTGCGGGACGTCCCACCGGAGTATTTGAACCGCTATTTTATCCGCTCGCTGCAGGGTTATACGGTAAAGCCGGAGATAAAGACGATGGTTAATTTTCGTTCCTTGAACCTGCTTGATAGCACGGCTATTCGGGAGCAGGGAGAGTTTGACTTTATTTTTTGCCGGAATGTGTTAATTTATTTTGACGATCATTCACGGCAGAAAGTGGTGGAAGACCTTTACCGGGCACTACGGCGCGGTGGTTATATTTTTTTGGGATATTCCGAATCGGTCAGCCGGATAAATGCCAAATTCAGGGCCGCTCGGGTGGCTGACCACGTTGTATATTACAAGCCTTGACGGCAGGGAGGGGGTTAGGCTTTGTACCGCATTGCAGCCGATGACATTGAGATGCTCCAGAGCTTTGTGGAAGAAAGCACGGAATATCTGGCGGCTATCGAAGCGGCCTTGCTGGAACTGGAGACCGGAGCAGACAAGGTGGGGCTGTTGAATGAAGTTTTCCGTCATGTGCATACAATCAAAGGTCTGTCAAAATTTGTCGAGATACATGAGGTATCTGATTTTACCCACAAGATAGAATCGCTTCTGGATGCCCTGCGCAAGGGAAAAGCTGCCCTGACTCCCGCAATTGTCACTTTCTTGCTGGAAAGTTGTGATGTACTGGGCATGATGCTGACAAGCCTAAGGCAGGCTTATGAACAGCACGGCGGTGGCGATCTCAATATCGGGTCGGTCAGCCCGGCTCAGGTCCAGGAGTTGATAGAGAGTGTAGAAAGGATCTTAACCGCCGGTGTCAGTCCGGAGCCCGAACCGGCGGCGACTGCTCAAGCCGGCATTACTGCCAGCGAGCTCCAATCACTGGCGATTGCCTGGGAGAAGCTGAGCGGTGATACCGTCCTTGAAGAATTTTTGCCAGAAGCGGAAGAGCATCTTGAGTATATTGTCCAGACAGTTTTGCCGGCCCTGGACGGCGGTCAGGAGGCGGACGGGGCGCAGGTCGCCGAGCTGTTTCGCCGCATTCACACGGTTAAGGGGTTGCTGGGCCTAGTGGGGAGCGCGCAAGATGCGGATAATAGCCTGTTTGCCGCGGTCAAGGAGCTAATCGGCATCTTTCAGGAACTGGAAGAAATAGTCGGGCGGGTGCAGGCAAAAGCCATTGACATGAGCGGCCGGGTAATTGACCTGTGTTATGCCGCGATGGACTGCTTGCAAATTTTTATCCAAAAAGCCCACAACCGGGAGGCGGTTGACCTGGCGGCGCTTGTCGCGCCATGGCGGCAGATCGACCGGCGGAGGGCTGATGCCGAGTCTGACGGCGGAACAGCCGTGGAAACGGCGCCTTTGGACAGTCAGGCCGGGAAAAAGCGCCAGGAAGGCGCGAGTAGCGGCAGTACTACCATCCGGGTCAGTGAGGAAAAGGTCAATAAATTGATGAGCGTGACGGGCGAATTGGCTGCCAGCAAAAATTTCCTGGCCGGGTTGGCTAAAAAACTGGCGCTGAAGTATAATTTGCCTAATTTAGCGCGCGAAGTGCGGGAACAGGCTCAATGGTTGGGGCGCCTTACCGACGAGTTGGAAGATGCTGTTATGTCCATGCGGATGGTAGAGATTAAAAGTTTGTTCCAGAAGTTCCCCCGGGTTATTAGGGACATTGCCCTGCGCAGCGGCAAACAGATTGCTTTGCGCATGGAAGGCGAAGACACTGAGCTTGATAAAAAAATCATTGAGCAAATTGCTGATCCGCTCATGCATATTATCCGGAACGCGGCTGACCACGGAATAGAAAGCATAGCGGAAAGAGAGGCTGCCGGCAAGCCACGGGAAGGTATTATTATTTTGCGGGCCTATAACAAGGGGAAGTATATTGTTATCGAAGTAGAGGACGATGGCAGAGGGATGGACCCGGAGAAAATCAAGGCCAAGGCGGTTGAAAAAGGGATTGTTTCCGCTGAACAGGCGGCGGCTATGTCTGAAAAACAAGCCTTGCAATTTGTATTTTTACCCGGGTTTAGTACGGCTAAGAGTGTTACGGAGATTTCCGGCCGAGGTGTCGGCATGGATGTTGTCAAGTCCCAGGTGACCGCTTTAAAAGGGGCGGTGTTTATTGACAGCGTTGTTGGCAAGGGCTCGAAAATTTCCCTGCAGCTCCCGCTAACGCTTGTTGTATCCCGTGGACTGTTGGTCGAGGCCGGAGGAGAAGCGCTTATTTTTCCCTTGGAAAATGTACTTGAAACTATTAAGTTGGAAAAGGCCAAAACAATACAGTGTAAGGGCTATTGGTTGTGCCATCACCGGGGGCGTATACTGGCAATTATGGGGCTGGACAGCCTAATAGGACTGGCGGCTGATAACGTGACGCCGAACGGCCGAGATGGCGAGCGGATACCCGTAGTAGTTGTCACAAACGGACAGAACGACCTAGGGATTATTGTGGACAAATTCATAAGTGAACAAGATGTGCTCGTAAAATCGTTGCCGGAGTGTATGGCGCACACCATCGGGATAAGCGGCGCCGCTATTTTAGGTGACGGCAGGGTCGCCTTGGTAGTGAACGTGCCCGATATAATGGCTCAAGCTGGGATTGGGGTGGAAGAGTGAAGTCTTGAAGTGTCGCTACAGAGGCGATCTTAGCGACGGTTGCAACCTGTCGTCATACCTAAAGGTTGTCAGGGATGGCTAAGAGTAAGATAGGAGAAAATTTATAATCAAAGCTTCCAGCTTTACGGCTGGGGCTTTATTATTTGCGCTAATTAGCATTGAACGTGTCTTGTTTTTCCGCTCAGGTTGGTTTATAATTTTACCGAACAAGTGTTCTAAAACGGAGGTAACAATGGGTAAGGTTTTTGTCCAAATTACGGCTGAGCATAATTTGAACGGTGAAATACGCCCCCTGACCCTTCGCTGGATAAACGGGCGTGTCTACCCTATCGACCGGATACTGGACATCGATATATGCCGATTACACCGATTAGATCGAAAGTTTTGGCATTGACGAGGCATGGCTGGATGTTACAGGCTCAGCCGGCTTGTTCGGGGATGGCGTAACAATCGCCGATGCCATTCGCCGCCGGATGCGCAAGGAACTTGGCATAACGGCGTCTGTCGGCGTTTCGTGGAACAAAATCTTTGCTAAACTTGGCAGTGATATAAAGAAGCCCGATGCTACAACCGTTATTACCAAAGAGAATTTTCGCGATATAGTGTGGCCGTTGCCAGTGGAGGAACTATTGTATGTTGGCCGGTCAACCCGGCGAAAACTAGAGAACCGGGCGATATTCACCATCGGCGATCTTGCCCGGCGCAACGTCGATGATCTGAGGCTTCTGCTGGGCGTCTGTGGGGAAACTCTTTGGAACTTTGCCAACGGCCTCGATACATCTCCGGTGCGCCGCAGCGGCGAGGAAAGCATAGTTAAATCTGTCGGCAACAGCACCACGGCCGTGCGGGACCTGGTTAACATTGAAGATGTTAAGATGATTGTCTATGTCCTTGCCGAAAGTGTCGCCGCCCGGCTCCGTAAACACGGTCTAAAATGTACGATTGTTGCAATTAGCGTCCGGGATACGGAGCTTTGCTCCTTTGAAAGACAAGGCAAGCTCAGCGGCCCGACTTTCGTTTCCGGCGATATTGCCCAAAAGGCCCTGGAACTTTTTATCGCTAACTACCGCTGGCATAAACCGATCCGTAGCCTGGGCGTCCGGGGAACCGGTCTGGTGACTGCGGGCGGTGATATTCAGCTTGGCCTGTTTAATCCAGATAAAACAAAGGTTGAGGACCTGGAACGCACCGGCGATTCCATCAGGCGGCGGTTTGGGCATTATAGCATCCAGCGGGGGGTGATGCTGCTCGATAGGCGGCTAACCGGTTTTAATCCTAAAGACGACCACGTGCTACATCCATTTTCATTTTTTAGGTGATAACAGGGATAAACAGGCGACAACTGTAAGAAAGTTAATGATTGCTGAAAAGCCTCCCGCTTAACCGGGAGGCTTTCGAACTAAAACAAGGCGGCCTGCGGCGCGGTGTCCGGGTGTGCCGGCGGGCGACCGGCAGAAGGGCCGGAGCTTAGCTAATTAGGTACCCACCGCGCCGTTGGCGGCGGAGAGCGAAAGAATACTAGCGCCGGTTATCGTCGGGGAAACAGTCAGGCCCGTGCCGGCGACCGCAAGCTATAAGCAGGTTGCCTGAGCTTCTGCGAAAATCAAGATTGTTTTTGCGATATTCGCGCGGGGTAAGGCCGGTATTGCGATGGAATAAAGCGCTCAAATACTGTTGGCTGGCAAATCCGGCCTTCTCGGCTATTTGGGCGATGCTTAGATCAGGGCGGCTGACCAATAGGTCTTTGACGATTTTTAGACGGAAACTTATAAGGTATTTTGAAAAGGAGTAGCCGACCTCGGCTTTGAAGCGACGACTAAGGTACGATGGGTTAACGTGCACCGCGGCGGCTATATTGGCAAGGGAAAGACGATCGGCGTAATGGTGCTCCAGGATTGTCAGCACTTTAGTTATGAGTGGGGAATAAACAGGCCTGGGGACTTCTTTTTGCAAATATCTGCGGAGAATGGCATTTAGCTCATCAACGGATATTGGTTTGATGAGAAAATCGACGGCGCCGATCTTGATAGCCGCACGGGCGATGGAAAAGTCCTGGTGAGCAGTAACGATGACAATGTCAGTCACCCGGCCGGACTGCCGGAGCTTTCCGGCTACAAGCAGGTCGGACTGGGCCGGGAGATTGATGTTCAGAAATGCTATGTCAAAATAAGTGGTTGCCGTCAGGTCCATGGCTGCCGAGCCGTCGCAGACAGCAAATAAGTGCCAGTGGGGGCAGACAGACTGGATAAGGAGTTTCAGCTGTTCAAGTTCCAGCGGGTCATCGTTCACCAACAGTACATTCATGTTATCACCGCCTTGTAACATGATTGCTGTCAGCGAGCAGTAATAACCAGCAGACTTATGCGGTGTGCCGTTAGCGGAACTCCAGGTGCAGGAATGTCTGGTTGCCAACCAACTGGTTAATGTCGGTACATGGTTGCCTGCCGGCGGTCGTCAGATCATGGCTGGGTATTTGGGATGGAGCGTTGTCATGCGAAGCTTAGTGGGGCCGGTAGTACCAAGTTATAATAAGCGCGCACCTATGGCCGGCTGGTAACTAAGTATGCCCAGACAGACGGCAATTGTTAGCACTCGACAGCGGTGAGTGCTAACAGCATCGTATTAACAATATTATTTAATGCTTCACTTAAAATAGTCAATAGTAAGTCCTTGGCATTATAACATTATGTTTACTTTTTATGCTAGCAGAATTTTGGCGTGAGAGTAAAGATTCCTTAGGGAAATAGTAACCAAAGCTTAAAAATAAGTAAAAAAAATAAAAGAAATAACATTTAAACTTTTATACAATTATTTTAGCAATTTCCAAATTTTTCAGTGGTAGGCACCAACAACCGGCAGGAGACGGTGAACATTATTGCGTCAGGGTGAAAGTTGATCTGGCCGGTAATAGCGGTAGGAGGGACCTCTTTTTGTCAGTTGGTTCCTATATTACGCTAAAAATCGACACTCGTAACGGCAACGTCTGTTCTGCTGAGGGGCCGGGGCTGAGTATCCTGGGCTGCCAAGCAGGGGAACTAGTAGGACGGGATTGGCGCGAACTGCTCTCAGACTTTGCGGCTAAGTTGGGGAATGGTATAAAAGTTTACCATGGCGCGCCGCGGCTGGTGGGCAAGAAAGGGGATGATTTTGCGCAACGGTTGCTGCATATTCAGCTCCCGGGCGCGGTGCCAGGCAGGGAGCAATCAACTGGCGCCCGTATTCCGGGTAAGCGGCAATTGAAAAGAGAGTGGGAGCTATTGACCCGGCAGGCGCCATTGACGATGATGTTATGGGATATAGACTGTCTGGAGCAGATTGCCCGTATATTTGGGCCGGAGGCCAGAAAAAAAGTCCTGAAACATGTAAGCCGACAGGCCGTTAGTCTGGTAGACGACGCGCACCGCTTGTTTAAATTGGGTAACAATGATTTTCTTTTTGTAATAACCGCGAAGGCTGATAGCCAGGCGGCGACTAGGCAATTATTTGCGCGACTTATTGAAAATGCCAGTCAGCCCCTGAAAATCGACAACTACAAGCTGAGTATGACGATTAATGCCGGGTTAGTCCGGTATCCTGATGACGGTACTGATCTGGACGAACTGTTGAAAAAAGGTGGACAGGCTATTTTCAAAGCCCAGCGCAGCGGGCGCAATACTTGGACGACCTATGATCAGGCGATGGAACTTGGCCTGATGCAAGAGATTGCCCTGGGAGCTGACCTTCAAGAGGCAATTTTAACGAATAAGCTTGAGTTGTATTATCAGCCGCAGGCGCAAATTACGACCGGCCAAGTGACCGGGGTCGAAGCGCTACTACGCTGGAAACACCCAGTATATGGAGAGATACCGCCGGCCTGCTTTGTCCCGCTGGCTGAACGGTCCGGCTTTGCCAACCGGCTAACCGAATGGGTGCTGCAACACGCTTGCCGGCAAGGTAAAAAATGGCTGGACGACGGGCTGAGATTTGGCCGGATAGCCGTAAATATTTCGGCTAACTGCTTTGTCGGGGGATGGTTAAATCAGGCGGTAACGAGGGTGCTTGCCGATGTAGGGCTTGACCCGCAATTTTTAGAACTGGAAATTACTGAAAATATTGAGGTTGCCGGCGTAGCCGGGGTGCGCGAGATGCTTGCGGCGTTACGCCGCAGCGGGATAACGATTGCTTTTGATGATTTTGGCATTGGTTATTCCTCGTTCAAGTATATCAAACTGTTTCCCTTGGACACGGTCAAAATTGACAGGTTATTTGTTGCTGATGTGACCCATAATGTCAGCAGCCGCGCTATAGTCCAGGCGGTTATAAGGCTGGCGGCAGACTTGGGATTGCGCACAGTAGCAGAGGGGGTGGAAACGGGAGAACAGCTCAGGTTTTTGCAGGCAGCCGGGTGCGATAGCTATCAGGGCTATTTGTTAAGTCCGCCGGCGCCTGTTCATGATGTTGCCGTTTTACTTTGCCGTCATAGCGGGTAATGAATTCTATTATCGCAGAAAGACCATAGCAAGCAGGGTAAAAGGAGTAACGTCAAACAATGAGCAAATTATCCGGAGTTTTTGTGGCCTATTTTGCAAGCAGACCTAAAGACCGCCAGCGACAAAACCAACGCTTTGTCGGCAACGGCCCAGCAGATTGCTGCCGGGGCTGAAGAGGGCGGGGCGGCCGTTGAAGAGCAGACTGCCACGACGCAGCAGATTAGTAATGCAGCTGGAGTCACTTTGGGGATTGTTGAAGAGCTGCAGTCGCTGGTAAAACAGTTCCGGATAAAATAGCGCTAGCGCCGCGGGCATGAGAATGCGCACCGTCGATGCTTTCGGGAGGCGGTTTGGGCATTACAGCATCCAGCTTTTAGGTGATAACAGGGATAAACGGACGACAACGACAAAAGGCAAAATAACAGCACGGCAAACCTGCCGTGCTGTTTGCTTAGATAGCGTTTGTTCAAACGCCGTGCGTCCCCAGGTTCTTCAGGCGAACGGCGCCGCTCTATTCGGTAAACTCATACAAGGTTTTGGCCGATTCGGACAGGCGGCTGGCCATAACCGCCAGCTCCTGACTGGCCTTGGCCATTTCTTGGATGGCTGTTTCCTGGGAGACAACGCTATGTTCGATGTTTTCAATTTTTTTCGTCAACGTTTCAATTGCCCGGTACATATTGGTCAAGGATTCGGAAATGTTCTTGACCGATTCGGCGCTGGCCGCCGCCAGTTTTCGCACTTCTTCGGCCACAACGCCGAAGCCCCGGCCCATTGCTCCGACCCGGGCCGCTTCGATCGCGGCGTTCAGGCCGAGGAGATTGGTCTGGTTGGCCACCGTCTTGATAAAGGCAATGATTTCATCCGTCTGCCGGGCGGTATTGAGCAGATCCTTGCTCAACCCCCTCAGCTCACTGCCGACCGAGGCCACTTCGGTCGCCCGGCTGGCAAGCTCCTGCATGCCGGCGGTCAGTTCTTCGGAAGAAGCGGCCAGTTCGCTGGTAACATTGTTAATGGTTTCGAAGGACGTTACACTCTGGGTGGTAGTTACGCAGCCTATCACCCGGTCCCCGTCTTTTACGGGCATGGCGTTGGCGATATAGGGAATGCCGTAAGCCGACTTTTCGCGGGGAATGTATTTAACCACTTGTTTTCCTGTTTCCAGCGCTTCCTTAGTGGCGCCTGAACGCACCGGCTCACCGACTCTGGTCCCCAAATCCAAGTCGCTTGCCGGAATATACAGGATGTACTTTCCGTCCCGGGCGATGGTCACGCCGATATCCCCGGCAATTGCATCATTTAGATAAGGCGCCAATTTGCAGAATAAGTCAAGAATTTCGCTGCCCGTTAATTGACTCATCATGACCCCTCCTTAGGAAATAGCTATTTTTTCGACATTTTTGGATAATTCCCCTTTTTATTAAAATTATTTTTCTAATAAAGGGGCGGTCAGGCTTGACTTATTTTGAAAATTGACTTATTTAGCGCAGACGAACAGATTTATATTTTTGCAATAACCGTCCTGTGATAACTATGGGGTGGATTTTTGGTAATCGTAGCCAATATTTCAGGCAACTAAAATCTCCGTCCAAATTAAAGGAAATGGGGCTGGATGCGAGAAATTTCACAAATGAATATTTGGTCGCTTATAGCTCAACCATCATTCTGGCTTGCCGCCCGGCCGGCCGTCCAGGTTGAACTGTCTTTATAGCGGAGGGGAGGAAAAATGGCCGATAATTATACGTTAATCACCAAAGGGTTTCACCTGCTTACCGAAATCCTGGCGCCGTATGTGGCCCAGCAGCTGCGGGCCTTTTTCGGCAATAACTGGTGGCAGGCCGGGGTGCTCGCCGTGCTCTACGATGAGCAAAAACGCGACCTGCCCGACGACGGCGACTGGGGCGTGCTGGTCGATTCGCTCGATGCCGCCCGCTCACTCATTCTCATCGATATCCATTGGAACCAGATATTCAAACTGAAACTCAGCAAGGAACACCGCCACTGGGTGAAAGAGCTTATTACTACCCGCAATAAATGGGCGCACAAGGGGAGCGGCGATTTTTCCGCCGACGACGCCTGGCGAGCGCTGGACACCATGGCCCGGCTTACCGAACAGCTTGACGCCGAGACGACGGAAGCGCTGCGGACACTGGTGCGCCAGGTGCGGTACGGGACGACGGGCGCGTCGACGGCGGCTGCCGGGCCGATGCCTCCACCGGCAGCGTCCCGTCCTAGCCTTGAAGTGCTGCGGACAGTGCCCCGCGGCGGATTGAGGCCCTGGCGCAACGTCATCCGGCCCCACCCCGACGTGGCCGAGGGGCGGTACCGGCAGGCGGAGTTTGCCGCCGACCTTTCCCAGGTCGTGCGGGGGACGGCGCAAATCGAGTACCAGGACCCGGTGGAATTTTTCGCCCGCACCTATATTACCGAAGGGATGAAGGACCTCTTGGTGCAGGCCATCCGCCGTACCAGCGGCGCCGGTGGCGAGCCGGTCATTCAGCTTAAGACGGCCTTTGGCGGTGGCAAGACCCACAGCATGCTGGCCTTGTATCATCTGCTGCGCTCGGCGGCGACCGTGGCGCGGCTGCCTAATCTTCAGCCGGTGCTGGCGGCGGCCGGGGCAAATGAAGTGCCGCGGGCGCGCATCGCCGTGCTGGTCGGCACGGCCCTCAATCCGTCAAAATCGCGGCGCCCGGCCAATTTACCGGGTATTACCATTAATACCCTGTGGGGGGAAATGGCGGCCCAGCTGGCCGAGCAGGTGGCCGAGGGCGATGCTGCCACCGCCAATAAGATTTACGACATTGTCCGCGACGCCGATAAAAAAGCGGTGCCGCCCGGGTCGGCGGCGCTGGTCGAGCTCCTCGACACCTGCGGCCCCTGCCTGATCCTGATTGACGAATTAGTGGCCTATGCCCGGAAAATTTACAAGGTCGACGGCCTGCCGGCCGGCAGTTTTGAAGCCGTCCTGACCTTTGTCCAGGAACTGACCGAAGCGGCCCGGGCCAGCCAAAACAGCCTCGTCGTAGCCTCTATTCCCGAATCGGAGATCGAAATCGGCGGCGAAGCGGGGAAAATAACCCAGGAACAAATCGAGTACACCTTTGGCCGGATGGAATATATCTGGAAGCCGGTCGGCGCGGACGAGGGGTTTGAAATTGTCCGCCGCCGCCTGTTCCTGGACGTGGAAGACGAGGTGGCCCGGGACGAGGTCTGCCGCGCTTTTAGCGAAATGTACTCAGGCGGCGGCCGCGACTTTCCGCTGGAGACAAAGGAACTGGCCTATTTGGCCCGCTTAAAGGCGTGCTATCCCATTCACCCCGAAGTTTTTGACCGGCTGTATAATGACTGGGCGGCCCTGGACCGGTTTCAGCGCACCCGGGGTGTGCTGCGCTTGATGGCGGCGGTCATTCATGAACTGTGGCTCAACCAGGATGCCGGCCTAATGATTATGCCCGGGTCGATCCCGCTAAATAGCGCCATTATCCGGGAAGAACTGACCCGCTACCTGGATAACGGCTGGAACAATGTGGTGGAGACCGATGTGGACGGTCCGCGGTCACTGCCGCAAAAGTTGGAAAAAGAAAACCCCCGCTTCGGCCAGTGTATGGCGGCGCGGCGCGTAGCTCGGTCCATTTTCCTGGGTAGCGCCCCGTCGGTGCGGGAGCAGCGCAACCGGGGCATTGAAGACGTGCGCGTGCGCTTAGGGGTGGTCCAGCCCGGGGAAGCGGTGGCGGTGTTCAACGATGCGGCCGGCCACCTGCTGAACCGCTCGACCCACCTCTATGTTAGCGGCCAGCGCTTTTGGTACGACCTGCCGCCGAACCTCCGGCGCACCGTCGAAGACCGGGCCCAGCAATATAAAAGCGACGATGTGGAGCTCGAGCTGGAAAAGCGCCTGAAAGCAATACGCGACCGCGGCGAGTTTGCCGGCGTCCATGTCTGTCCTGCCTCTTCCGCCGATGTGCCGGACGAGCAGGCCGTGCGGCTGGTGGTGCTATCCCCGAAACAGCATCACCGCATGGGGAGCGCGGACAGCCCGGCGCTGGCGGCAGCGGGCGACATTCTGGCCAGCCGCGGCGCTGGCCCGCGGCTATACCGTAACATGCTGGCCTTTGTCGCGCCTGACCGGGAGCTTATTGCCAGTCTTGACATGGAAGTGAGGCGGTACCTGGCCTGGCAATCGGTGCTGGACGAAGCGGAAGCATTAAATCTGGACGCCCACCAGCGGCGGGAAGCGGCGGAAAGCAAAAAGCGGGCCGACGAAACGGTCGACATCAGGCTGAAAGAGGCGTACTCGTGGCTGCTCACGCCGTATCAGGAAGGCGCCGGGCCGGTTATGTGGGAAACGGTGCGCATCCCCGGCAGCGCCGACAGCCCAGTAGTGAAAGCATCGCAGCAGATGCGGACAAGCGAATATCTCATTACCCGCTGGTCGCCGGCCCTTCTGTTTATGGAGCTGGAGCGCTGGCTCTGGCGGGACCAGGAATATATTCAGATCAAGAAAGTATGGGAGTATTTGGCCAGCTACTGCTATTTGCCCCGGCTAAAGGACGTGAATGTGCTCATCCACGCGATCGCGGAAGGCCTGCGGTCGGGCGAATATTTCGGCTATGCCGCGGCGGTTACTGAGGCCGGCCGGTTTCTCGGGCTGTCTTTAGGCCCGCAGGGCAGCGCCGGTTTTCCTGAGACAAGCGGCTTTTTGGTCAAGCCTGCGGCAGCCAAGCGGCAGTTCGCGCAGGATGAAGCAGAAGCCAGCCGCATAGCGCCGCCTGTTGATTATCCGCCGCAGCAAGACGGGGCAACCGGGACGGTGGGCGTGCGCGACGGCGGCGACGTACCGCCCGTTACCCCGCCGCCGGCGCCGGCGAAAAAAGTGCGCCGGTTCTTCGCCACCGTGGATTTAGATACGGCGCGTATCGGCCGGGACGCCGGCAAGATTGCCGAGGAAGTTATTCAGCACCTTTCCTTGCTAAGCGGGGCTAGGGTTAAGGTCAGTCTGGAGATCGAGGCCGATCTCCCCGAAGGGGTGCCTGATAATGTGATGCGCACCGTCACCGAAAACTGCCGGACGCTACGGTTTAAGCACCATGAGTTTGAGGAGTAGCTCGCCAATGATTAAGCATGTTTTTGTGTACGGCACGCTGATGTCCGGCCTGGCCAACCACCATGTGCTTAAGCCGTATATTAAAGCGATTGGGCCGGCGAAAACGGCAGGGCGAGTATATCATCTCCCTTATGGCTACCCGGCCTACTGCGCGGATGGCGGCCAAGGTGAGGTCACGGGCGAGCTGGTGGAGCTAAAGGACATTAGCAAGGCCTTAGCCAGTCTTGACCAGCTGGAAGGGTACTATGGCCCTGGTTGCGCCGATAATCTCTATGACCGGATCGTTCGGCCGGTTACTGCCGCCGATGGCCGCATTGTCGATGCATACATCTATGCGTGGCATGACCGGGAAAGCCTTGCCGCGCTCGGTGTGCCTGTACCGGGCGGCGACTGGCGGGAATATGTAAGGCATGGACGTGCGGATGTGCTGCAGCCCAGGTATTATTTTGCTTACGGCTCGTGCATGGATTATGACGGCCGGATTACCGCCGATGGCTATCGCGATCACTTTGCATATCTGGGGGTGGCCTGCCTGAAGGGATGGCAGTTCCGGCTGAACAAACTGGCGGCAACGGGGCAGCATGTTTACGCGAACATTGAACCCGCGCCAGGTAGCGGGGTATATGGCGTATTGTACCGGATTACCGACAGCGCCGAAGACTACCTTGACGGCCGCGAGGGCTACCCGCGCCATTACCGCAAGGAGTATGTCCAGGTGGAAATGGGTGGTAAGACCTACTACCCGGTACTGGTTTATGTGGCATCTCCGGAATTCCGGGTGGAAGGGGCTTATCCGGTCAGCGAAAGGTATGAAAAAGAGCTGAAAAAGGTGGCCCCGCGGTTGCCGGAACCATATCGCGGCGAGTTTATAGGAAAAATAGAGAAATGTGCCAAACTGCGCGGCGCCAATAGCTTTGGGCCGCATTAAGAACGACCTCCGGATGTTTCCGGAGGTCGTTTTTTAGGTGCGCCGGCATAGGCGTTATCAGCCATGGCCGCTCAGTTTTTTCAGCTTTTTGAGGGCTTCTACCGCTTCATTGAGTTCGGCAGGGGTAATATTGGCCGTCTTAGCATTGGCAATGGCTTCCGCATAATCGACAAGAGTATCGAGGTTCAATGTCTCGCGCAGGCAGCATGCGGCGCCATCGGCCCCGGGACATTCACCGGCGCATTTTGCTGGCGGGCGGTCGGTGTTTTCGCCTGTTTCCAGGTACTCTACCGGGACACCGAGGGCGCGGGCAATGGCCACCAAGGTGTTATAGCTGGGATGCCGGTAGTTATTTTCGATTTGGGAGATATAGGGCTGGCTAACATTAGCTAACTTAGCCAATTGTTCGGTTGTCATGCCGGCCTGCAGGCGGACGGCTTTGATGCGGTCGCCAACCACTCGCTCACCTCCGAATAGAACCACCTAGATATGTAGATATAACAGAATTTAGATTACTTTCGAATATTTCCTGCTGGCAAAGCAATGAAGTACAATTAAAATTATATTTCCATATATTGCCATTATAACAAAAATATGTTATAACTATTACTGAAAAACGGGAAACGGAAAGTGGAAAAAAAGCGAAGAGAGGTTGACTCAGCAGAAGCGACGCACGGGTTTAACGGCCGGGATTATAAAATATGGCCGCCAAGGACGGGCAATTAAATATAACTAAGTTATTAATGCAGTTATGTTATTAATTATTACAATATAGGCAATAGGGCTGGCAATTTATATAACTAGAGTGGGAGGAGGGCGTGCGGTGCAGAAAGGTCTTGGGCAAATGGCCCAAAGTATTGAAACGATGCGACGGCAGCTGTATTATGTGGCTGATTTGAAAGGAAGGACGTCGGCCGAGGTGCTGGCGCTCAGCCAACAACTGGATAAACTGTTGGCCAAATATGAACGGCTGAAATTAGCGCTCAGAGCGTAATGGGCGAAGATACGGCCCATTCATTGGCAGATAGCGGTGGCCACGGCTGCGGCTTGGTTGAGTTTTTGGCCGCTTTGTCGCTTGTTTTGCGCCTTTTGTCGGAAAAAAATACCTAATCAACGGAATGTTAGCTATAATGACTATAATGACAATGTTTAGACAAATCGCAAAATGAGGAGGATTGTTAATGTCCCGACAAAAGTGGCTTGCACTTGTGCTCGCTTTTGCCGCCCTGGCCGCCATCGTCTGGTTCACGCCTGCGATTGCGGGACTGAAGGCGTCCGGCAAAGCGGCGCTAGGGGTGGCGGTGTTTGCCATCATTATCTGGGCGACGCAGGCCGTAGATGATGCCCTCAGCGGCCTGATGATTGTCTTTTTGCTTGCCTCTCTCAACGCAACCAGTCTGGGCAATGCCTTCAGCGGCTATGCCAATACCGCTCTTTGGCTCATCGTTATCGGGTTTATTATGGCCGCCTGTATGGAAAAATCGGGGCTTTCCAAGCGGATTGCCTTGATTTTGGTCAACGCCGCCGGTGGTTCGGCCGGCAAAGTCTACTGGGCGGTGGCGGCCGTCATGGCGGTCATGAGCTTCCTTGTCCCCTCGATCACGGCCCGCACGCTGCTTATGCTGCCCATCATCCTCGGGATCGGTCAAGCCTTTGATGCCAAGCAGGGGCAGAGCAATATCGTGAAAGCCCTGCTGTTCATTGTCGCGATGAGCGGTACCATGATGAGCATCGGTATTTTGACGGCCCATGTGGGCAACCCGATTACGGTTGGGTTGATCGAAAGCGCGACGAAAAAAGTCATTTCCTGGTCAGAATGGTTCCGGGTAGGTGGGCCGCCGGCCTTTACGCTCGCTTTTATCTCGGTCTATGTCCTCCGCCTGATGTGGAAGCCGGAAATCGAGAGCCTGGGCCAGGGTCAGGACTATGTGCGCCGGGAACTGGCCGCCCTGGGGCCGCTTAGCAAACAAGAGCTGTATACGCTGGTCGTTTTTTTGGTAACGCTCGTCTTGTGGGCAACCGACTCACTCCATAAAGTCAATGTTGTCCTTGTTGGCCTGTTGGCCGTGCTGCTACTCCTCTGGCCGGGCCGCGGCGTCATGAACTGGAAAGAGGCCCAACAGAAGGTGCCCTGGAACGTCTTCATCGTGTACGGCGCCGGCCTGTCGATGGGAACGGCGCTGGTCAGCTCCGGCGCGGCCAAGTGGCTGGCCGGCACGATGCTGTCGCCGATCGCGAACATGCCCCACGCCATGCAAATCATTGTTCTTATCTGGATCGTCACCGCGCTGCAGGTCTTCTTTACTGGCGGCGGTCCGAAAACGACGGCGCTTACGCCGGTCGTCATCGCCCATGCCGTGGCCATCGGCGCCGACCCGCTGGTGTTTGCCCTGATTTTGGGCATGAACATGCAGCACCAGTATCTCTTGCCGGTTAGCAACATGCCGAACGCCGTTGCCATGGGCACCGGCCATATCACCGCCGGTGAATTGTTTAGAACCGGCCTGGTCATGAGCATTCTGGGCGCGGCCTTCATGAGCGCCATGGTTTTAACGTACTGGAAATGGATTGGCATCGTGCAGTAAGGTATTCGTCGAAGTAAATACAATAAGCTGCTCTGCGGTGCGACTTGCAGAGTGTAGACAAACCCGCTTACAAGTCTGACGACAAGTAAGCGGGTTTTGTCTGAGGAACGGTTATTGCGAAAAATATCGGTTTCATCCGTTCTGCTGTGTTAAAAATAGGTCAATTTTCTAATAAGTCAAGCCTGACCCCCCAGGTGACCAGCCGGCCGAGGCGCTCTGGATAGCCTCGTAGAGAATAATTGCTTTAGGCAATAAATGGGCTAACTTTTTGCCGCCGCGGCCAGGGAGAGAGTAGGATTAAACGCCAGGGGCGGCGAATACCTGGTGGGTATGAGGTATAAGGTATGAGGTAAAAGGTATGAAGTATGAGGTATGAGGTATGAAGTAAGAACAGGTAAGCGGAGAGTAAAAAGTGGCAAGTGATGGAGGGCGTCAAGTTTGGCATGAGGTTTTTTGCCGATGTGACGTCGGTAAAGTATAAGGCCCTAACCGGTTGCGCCGGGGCAGGGCTGATATTTGCGGTGTAGGAGTTGTTATTTGTGACCCAAGTAAGTTCGATCTGGCGGGTTGCCGCTGCCGACCAGGCGCTGCAGGCCGAGATTGCCGCGCGACTAGGCATTACCCCGCTGGTGGCGCAGATCCTCATTAACCGGGGAATTACCTCGGTAGAAGCGGCCGACGCATTTTTAAACGCCGGCGTTGACCGTCTGCGCGACCCGTTCGGCCTTAAAGGCATGGCGGCGGCGGTCGAGCGAATTCGTCAGGCATTACATACCAGGGAAAAAATCGTTATTTACGGCGATTACGACGTGGACGGCATCACCGCGTCCGCGCTGCTTTACCGTGTGCTCAGCGAACTGGGGGCGACGGTCGCCTATTATGTGCCTGACCGGTTCAGCGAGGGTTACGGCCTGAACACGACGGCCCTGCAGAATCTTTGCCGGGCGGGGGCTGACCTCATTATTACCGTGGACTGTGGCATTACGGCGGTGAACGAGGTGGCGGCGATCCGGGAAGGAGTCGACATCATTATCACCGACCACCATGAGCCGGGGGCGGCGGTGCCTGCGGCCTGGGCGGTGATCAATCCGAAACAGCCTGATTGCCCGTATCCGGAAAAGGCGCTGGCCGGGGTAGGCGTGGCCTTTAAGCTCTGCCAGGCTTTGTGGCAGGACGCGGGCCGGCCGGCGGACGCGCTCTATAAATATCTTGATCTGGTAGCGGTGGGGACAGTGGCTGACCTAGTGCCCCTGACCGGCGAAAACCGCATTATTGTCCGCGAGGGCTTAAAACGGCTGCCGACGACCGAGAACGCCGGCCTGCGGGCGCTGCTTGCCGTATGCGGGTTTACCGACGGACGGCTGGACACTAGCCGCATTGCCTTCGGACTGGCGCCGCGCCTTAACGCCGCCGGTCGGGTAAGCCACGCCTTATCGGCCGTGGAGATGCTGATTACGGACGACGCGCTGTTTGCGGGCGAAGTGGCCAAAGAACTGGACGCCGCCAATGCCGAACGCCGCCGCATCGAAGATGCTATCCGCGTCCAAGTGGAAGAGATGCTGGCTGGGGCCGATCTGGAAGCAAACAAGGTACTGGTCGTAGCCGCCGAGAACTGGCACCATGGCGTCATCGGCATCGTTGCCTCGCGCATTGTCGAGAAATATTACCGCCCAACCCTGATTATCAGTATCGAAAACGGCGTTGGCCGCGGGTCCGCCCGCAGCATTCGCGGCTTTAACATTTTCGAGGCCCTGAGCCGCTGTTCCGACCTGCTGCTCAGGTTTGGCGGGCACAGCGCCGCGGCGGGGTTTAGCCTTTTACCGGAAAATGTTGACGAACTGCGCCGGCGGCTTAACGCCCTGGCGGCCAAGGTGCTAACACCTGACGATTTTCGGCCGGTAATTCAAATTGATGTACCGGTCACGCTGCGGGACATAACCCTGCCGCTGCTGGCGGAACTCAACCGCCTTGCCCCCTACGGCTTTGGCAACCCCGCCCCCGTCCTGGCCTGCAAAAACATTCAGGTGCTGGAAGCGCGCCGCATCGGCGCTGACGGCAATCACCTCAAGCTCCGGGTGTGTCACGAAGGCTGTCCGGGCGAGGTCGTAATGTGGAACCGCGGGGACCTGGCCGACAAAATCCCCGTCAACAGCCTTATTGCCGTTACTTTTTTCCCGGAAGTCAATACATGGCAAGGCCGTTTGTCCATTCAGCTGCGGGCCAGTGATATTAAACGGCAAAGCGCGGGTTAAACGCCGGCAAGGCGTTAGCGTTTTAAGTAAAGGACGGTTGGCATGATTGAAACGGTTCCGAGTGCGGTGCGGACAATTTTAACCGCCCTGGTAGAAAGCGGCCATGCCGCCTATATCGCCGGTGGCGCGGTGCGCGATTTTCTAGCCGGCCGGCCGGTTAACGACTATGATATTGCCACCAGTGCCCGCCCGGATGCGGTCAAGGCCATTGCCGCCGGCCGGGGCTGGCAAGTGGTGGACAGACTGGGGACAAACTACGGCGTTGTCATGGTGGTGGTTGACGGTACGGGAGTGGAAGTGGCCACCTTTCGCGGCGAGCGCTACGGTGAAGACAGCCATCGCCCCGCCCAGGTTTGGTACGCCGATACCATCGAAGAAGACCTCGGTCGGCGGGATTTTACGGTCAACGCCATGGCCATGGACGTTGCCGGCAACATCATCGACCCGTTTGGCGGCCGCCGCGACTTGGCGGCCCGCCTTATTCGGACGGTAGGCGACCCTGGCCGGCGGTTTGGCGAAGACGCGCTTAGGATGCTGCGCGCCTGCCGGTTTGCCGCCCAGCTTGGTTTTGCCATTGACGATGCTGTCCTTGCCGCCATTGGCGCTAATCTAGGGCGGATGGCCGGTCTGTCTTTGGAGCGGGTGCGGCTTGAACTGGACAAGCTGCTTCTCGGCGACTATCCGCACTTGGGGCTGGCCGCGCTGGTGGCTACCGGTCTGGCCGGCGCTTCCTGCCGGGTAAAAGAGCATGGGGAGTACCAGGTAGTAGCCATTTTGCCCGAGCTCAATCATCTCGTCGGCCTGCCGCAAAATCCTGCTTACCATGCCTGGGATGGGTGGCGGCACACTTTGGAGACGGTGCGCCGGACGCCGTCCGATTTGACGCTGCGCTGGGCGGCGCTGCTGCACGACATTGGCAAAGGCTTGCCGGGGGTGCGCGCATTTTGCCCGGACGGGCAGCCCACCGACCATGGCCATGATCGGGCAGGGGCGAAACTAGCGGCGGCCATCGCCGCCCGGCTGCGCTTTCCCGCCCAGCGGCGGGAGCGGCTGGTCTGGCTGGTGGCCAACCACATGCGGTTTCATTTTTATGCGGCCCAGCCGCCGGCGGTTGTCTTGCGCTGGGTGCGGCGCGAGGCGCGTTCCGGTCGCTTTGCCAGTTCGGCCGAGCTGGCGGACGCCTTTGCCCAGCTGGCCGAGCTCGGTGCGGCTGATGCCGCGGCAACCGGTCAGGGCAGACGGCCAGGCGAAGCGGCAAAGCAGTTCGGCGGTTATGTACGGCAGCTGGCGGCAGCGATGCCGGTCCATACCCGTGATCTGGCTTACGACGCCGGAAAGCTCAAAACGGTGCTGGGCGATGGCCAAGCGATGGGCGAGTTTCTGCGCGCCGCACTGCGGCGCGTGCAGGACGGCCAGCTGGAGAACGAACCGGCGGCCCTGTGCGCCGCGGCGAGCAAGTGGCGACAGCGGCGGCAAAATAATCGCGCCGGTGAAACAGGATAATTGGCACTGAAAATGCAAATATTAAGCCTGTAAGGAGGCGATTACGATGAAAGTTTGCATTATGGTGCTGATCGTCCTGATGGTGATTACCGTCCAGCCGTTGGGTTTTGCCAATCACGGCGGCAACGGCCCGGCGCCGAGCGCCGACGAGGACGGTCAAGCCGTTGTTGCTTTTAAGCTATCTTCCCGCCGTGAGCTTATCGCCTTCGCGCAAGGTGAGCGGCCTGATTGGCAAATTGTGTTGGCAACAATGAAGCGCTACGCTTTTGGATATTAGGTGTTATAAAACGATAAACCCTCGCGCCCAGCGAGGGTTTATCGTTTTGTGCGCCAAGAATGGCGAAGAAAACAAGGAAAATTAAAATTATTAATAAAATTCAAACTTTTAAGCAGGAAAATTTTATGAAACGGCGAAGGACGGAATAATGAAATTTGATTTTCAGGCATTACTGGGTCTATAGTTCTAGACAGTTACTATGGCGGAATATACTGCAACAGAAAGGAGGCATATTTGGTATTTTTACTTGTATGATGTGTGATATGTTATCACATTGAAAGGGAGATGGGTTATGACAGTCATTAACCGTGATAAATGTGTCGGCTGCAGAATCTGCCAAACTTACTGCACCGTTGATGCGATTTATTTTCAGGACGGCAAGTGCCATGTCGATGAAGACCGTTGCACGGAGTGCTATGTCTGTCTGCGCCAGCAAGTCTGTCCCCGTGGCGCTATTGAACCAGTGGAACTGGCAAACTTCTACAAACAGTTTCAGCATGTCATGAGCGATCCGGTGGAAAACCACGGCGTTACCGGCGTTACCGGCCGGGGCACGGAAGAAGTGAAGACCAACGATGTGTCCGGCCGGGTGAAAAAAGGCGAAGTCGGCATCTGTATCGATATGGGGCGGCCCGGTTTGGGCGTCTACTTGCGCGATGCCGAAAAAGTCGCTATGGCTATTGCCAAAGCCGGGGCGGAACTGGCGCCGGCTCACCATACGCCGCTAGCGGCGCTGATGAGCGACCTTTCTACCGGTAAACTGGTCGACGAGTGCCTTAACTACCACCTGCTATCCGTCATCATTGAAGCAAAATGTCGGGAGGACCGGCTTAAAGACGTGCTGCAGGCCCTGCAGGCAGTGGAAAAGGAGATTGACACCGTCTTTTCGCTGGGCTTAATTTTGCGGGTGGACGAAAAAGGCTATAACCCGGCGCTGGCTTGTCTGGACGAACTGGGTATTCCCCAGCCGTACCGGGGGAAAGTGAATGTCGGTCTGGGCCGGCCGCTCGCCCAGGACTAATGCAAGAAAAGGAGGCAAACGCCATGACCCATTCGCTGCACCGCTCCGGCGACCTGGAGTCGCAAAAGCGGGATTTCTGCTGGTTTATGTATCAAACCAAAGGGGTCAACGATGTCAATATAAAACCCAAGGCACTTGAATTTATCGCTGCGGCCGAGGCTGTCGGCTCGGAAAACTGGGGCGATGTCAAAACTGGCCCAATTACGCGCTTTACCCCGGATGAGATTAAGGCCAATATCACCGACAAATCGCGCATTCGCGGCGTGTTCACCAAACGGGAGCAAGTGGTAGAATTCCTCAGGCGCATTAAAGAAAAAGACCTTGGGATGTCAGTGGTCATTACCGGCGTGCTGTCTGAGGTGCTGCCGGCCTGTGCAGAGGCCGGGGTAACGCCCCATTCCATCAATTATTCATTGGGCGTCTGGGGCCGTAAGGACAAACTGCCTGACGATGTTACCCTGTCAATTACCACTATGTGCGGTCACCATATGATTCCGCCCAAGTTTGTTAAACACATCATGCAGCAAGTTGCTCAGGGCAAGCTGACGCCGGAAGAAGGGGCGGTCAAACTGGCTAATTTCTGTTATTGCGGCATTTTTAATCAGGTAAGGTGCGCCGAAATAATTGCGGATAGCACCAATAGCGAGTGTAAGGCGGGCGGCGAAGGATGACGGCCCGGCGAATTTCGCCTGAGACGCTGCGCTCGTTCATGACCGCGGCCTTGAACAAAATCGGGGTGCCGGAAGAAGATGGCCTGGTGGTAGCCGATAACCTGCTTGCGGCTGAGCTACAGGGGATTACCAGTCATGGATTAGGCCGCTTTCCGGTCTATTACCGGCGGGTTCGCAGCGGCCTGGTCAACCCCAAACCGTCCATCAAGGTGAAGCGGAGTTTCCCGGCCGTAGTTATGGTTGACGGCGATAACGGGCTTGGCGCGGTAGTGGCCATGCGGGCTTTGGAAGAAGGTATGGCTGCCGCCGATCAATATGGGGTAGGCGCCGTCGGCGTGAACCGGAGCAATCATTTTGGCATTGCCGGTTATTTCTGCCAGCAAGCGGCGAATAAAGGCTATATAACCATGGTGCTCACCAATGGGCCGCCGGCGCTACCGCCGTGGGGCGGTAAAGAGCCTTATTTTGGTACTAACCCTATTGCGTTTGGTCTGCCACGGCGCCATAAACCCCATATTATCGTCGATATGGCGACCGCAATTGCCGCCCGCGGCAAAATTATCGAAGCGGCGCGGGAGGGGCGGCCTATTCCGCCTGGATGGGCCCTGGACCGGGATGGTAATCCAACTACTGATGCTAAAGCGGCTTTGGACGGGGTGATTATGCCCATTGCCGGACCGAAAGGGTATGCACTTAGCCTGGCCATTGAACATTTGGCTGGGGTGTTGACCGTTGCCGGGTTTGGCCGACAGGTAGCCTGGCAGTATAGTGATAGCA
The DNA here is from genome assembly GCF_900102435.1 of Sporolituus thermophilus DSM 23256. Classification (NCBI taxonomy): domain Bacteria; kingdom Bacillati; phylum Bacillota; class Negativicutes; order Selenomonadales; family Sporomusaceae; genus Thermosinus; species Thermosinus thermophilus. The sequence continues at coordinate 54,673 of NZ_FNBU01000006.1, forward strand.
CGGAAGAGGCCAATGTCGGACATCTCCTGCTGGTTCTCCGGCCGGATGCTTTTGGCAGTCTTGAGGTTTATTTCGAGCGGACCGAGCAATTTTGTCGTGAGATAAAAGCGATTGCTGTTGCCCCGGGCTATGGCGATATAAAATTGCCCGGGGAACGGGAGTGGGAGCGCCAGCAGGCGCTACTAAATGGCGGCATTGAGATCAGCGGAGCTTTGCTAGCCGAGTTAGCTGGCATCGCGGCGGAACATAGCTTGTCGCTGACGCCCTTGCCCACCGACAATACTAAGATTTAAGGGGGAGATGAGCATGGTTATCGACCAGGAGAAATGCATCGGCTGCGGCATCTGTATTCCTTACTGCCCAGTCCAAGCCATTGCGCTTGTTGGCAAAAAGGCGGTTATTGACCACGATACCTGTCTGGAATGCGGCAACTGTATCCGCAGCAAGGTAGTGCGCTGCCCCCGCGGCGCTATTTACGAAGAACCGGGCATTTATGAAACGCCGCGGGCGGTGCGGCGCTTCTTTAGCGACCCCATGACAACTCATAAAGTGACTAAAGTTCCGGGCCGAGGTACGGAAGAAGTTAAGACCAATGACGTAACCGGCCGGGTTTGCCGTGGCGAGGTCGGTATTGCCCTGGAAATTGGGCGTCCTTGTCTTGGGGCGACGATGGCCGATATTGAGAGAATAACGATGGGCCTGGCCGAATTAGGCATCAAGTTCGAAGAGTGTAACCCGCTGACCCACCTGATGGCCGACCGGGAGAAAGGGATCATTGCCGCCGAGTATAAAGGCGAAAAAGTTGTTTCTGCCATCGTTGAGTTTACGGCGCCGTTTGACCAGCTTAAACCCATCTTAACTAAAGTAAAAGAATTGGCGGCTCAATTAGATACCGTTTTCTCACTGGATTTGATTTGCTGTTATGAAGACGATGGAACATTGCCGGCCCTGCCGGTGCTGGCCGAACTGGGCATCCAGCCGCGGGTCAATGCCAAAGTCAACTTGGGCCTGGGGCGCCCTTATAAAATTTATCGCGAGCAAAAAGGAGGGTGCGCGTCATGACCCATTCGCTGCATCGGCGAGGAACACCCGAATCATTAAAAGAGGACTACGTACTGTTGGTAACAGCGGCGGCCGATGTCAATCATCACGGTTCTAAAGATAAGCTGCGCCAAATTTTGGAAGTTGTGTATGACGTGGGACCGTGCAATATTGGATCTTACGACACCGGTACCGTATTGGCCGGCGTAAACATTGAAGAAATCAAGGCTGCGCTTAATGAGGTGCCGCGGGTACGCTGCTGCTTTTCTAGCAAGGAAAAAATCAAAGAAGCGATCCGGCGCATCAAAGAGCTCGACCTGGGCATGTCGGTTACCGTCCAGGGGCCAACGGAAGATATTATGGCCATGAGCCAAGAGTTAGGTATTAAGCCGCACTCGGTAAATCTGTCCCTTGATATTTGGGGGAAGAAAGAGGCATTACCCCCTGAAGAAGTGCTGGAATTCGTGACTATGTGCGGCCACGGCCTCATTTCCCGCTACCTGGTAGAAAAAGCCATCAATGAGGTCAAGACCGGTAAGAAGACGCCGCGCGAGGCGGCGGTAATGATTGGTCAGCCGTGTGTATGCGGGATCTATAACCCTGACCGGGCAGTAAAACTGTTTGAAAAATATGCGCCCGCGGCCGGCGAGGCGGCTGCTGCCAAGGAATAGCCTCCAAGAAGACGGGCGGAAGGGGGTAAAAGCCATGATTTGATAAAAAATTAGTTGCCGCCTGGGATAGCAAAAAGTTTGTATCAATTCGGTTCAATTAAAAAGAGGGGTGTGGTATATGAGTAAAAAAATTCGGTGGCTAGCGCTTCTGACTCTCCTGGTGTTTGTTGGTGGCGCGCTACTTACCGGTTGCGGTTCGAGTGGCACGGGCGGTAAGAAGGAGACTTATCCCGCCAAAAGCATCGAGTTTGTTGTTCCTTTCGCCGCCGGCGGCGGCAGTGACATCATGGCGCGCATGCTGGTCAAAGTCATAACCGATAACAAACTATGCAGTCAGCCTATCGCCGTAAACAACAAGCCGGGCGGCAGCGGTTCTATCGGTTATGCCTATGTGGCCGAGAAAAAAGGCGATCCTTATTATATCGCCAGCGTAAGCTCCAGCTTTTATACCGCTCCCATTATGGGTAAATCGCCGGTGTCCTATAAGGATTTCACGCCTATCTGTGGCCTGGCCATGGATACCTTGCTGCTCGTCGTGCGGGAAGATTCGAAGTATAAAAGCGTGAAAGACGTCATCGACGATGCCAAAGCCCGGCCCAAGGGCGTCAGCGTGGGCGGGACGAGCGGTACTTCGGATGATGCCGTTATGTTCTACGCCATGCAGGATCGCACCGGTACCGAAATGAAATACGTGCCCTATAACTCAGGCGGTGAAGTTATGACCGCTCTGCTTGGCGGCCATGTAGACATCGTCTGGACGAACCCCGGCGAGGCTTTGGGGCATCTGCAGGCCAAGAAAGTGCGCGCGCTGGCGGTGGCCAGTAAAGAACGGCTGAGCGCCCTACCTGATGTGCCGACTTTGAAAGAGCAGGGTATTGACCTTGTTTTAGCGCAATTCCGCGGCATTATTGCCCCGAAAGATATTCCGCAGGAAGCGGTGGCCTATCTCGAGACTATGTTCAAAAAAGTCGCCGAGACCCCCGGGTGGAAAGAGGACTATCTAAAGAAGAACATGGTAGAAGGGCGTTTCATGAACTCTAAGGAGTTTGCCCAGGCTCTCGTCGATACGACTAAGATGTACGAAGAATTTTTGGCTAAAATGAAAAAATAACCAGGCAAGGGGGATGCGGCCGCCGCTTCCCCCTACCGGCTGATTTAAGGGGGTGTTATGGTGCGCAAAGCCAATATTATCACCAGCCTAGTTTTAATTGGGATAGCATTGGCGATCATGCGTCACTCGCTGCAGCTTGGTTATCACGATGGGGAAGGATTGCCTGGGCCAGGGTTTGTGCCATTGTGGGCGGGAGCGTTAATCGGGGTTTTAGCGCTTATGCTGCTCTATGCCAATACTTTGGGCAGCCGTCCTGATTCAGTCAAGCAAACTGTCTTCAATAAAAAGTTTGCCCGCAATGTGGTCGTACTTATTGGGTCGTCAGCTTTGGCTTTGGCGTTGTCCAAATTAGTGGGGATGTTAGTTGCCATTGGTTTGCTGGCAGGATATTTATCGCGGGCGCTTGGCGTTAAAAAACTGACAACCAATATTGCCATGACCGTCCTTACCCCCCTCGTTTTTTGGCTGGTTTTCGGCATGCTGCTGGAAGTGCGGTTTCCTGCCGGTATATTCGGATTTTAGGGGGACTTAGCCATGGATATACTGCAGCACCTCATTACGGGCCTTTCAATTGCTGTCAATCCGATGAACTTACTCTTTTGTTTTATCGGGGTCGTGGCCGGCGTGTTGATCGGTGCACTGCCCGGGCTTGGGCCTTCCGCCGGACTGGCGATCTTGCTTCCTATCACTTTCGGTTTTCCAGACCCGGTAGCCGGGATTATTCTTTTGGCCGGAATTTATTACGGCGCCATGTATGGCGGTTCGATCACTTCTGTCCTCCTTGGCGTACCTGGCGATCCAGCATCGGTGATGACAGTAGCCGACGGTTATCCACTGGCTCAACAGGGAAGAGGAGGTCCGGCTTTGGGGATTTGTGCAATTGGTTCCTTTATCGGCGGGACGATCTGCGTACTGGCTTTCACCATCCTTGGCCCCATGCTGGCCAAAGTGGCGCTCAGTTTTGGGCCGCCTGAATATTTTGCCCTAATGGTACTGGGCCTGACGCTGGTAGCCGGTTTCACGGAAAAGTCGGCGATTAAAGCCTATCTTTCCGCACTCGTCGGTCTGTTCATTTCGGTCATCGGCCTGGACCTGGTAACCGGTCTGCCCCGCTTCACTTTTGGCCAGCTCAAACTCTACGAAGGAATCGACTTTATCGTCGTTGCTCTCGGCCTTTACGGCATTACGGAAATTCTCATCGCCATGGAAGACGACCAGCTCAGCTTCAAATTTGACAAAAAGCAGCTGCACTGGCGTAATCTCCTGCCGAGCGCCATGGACTGGGCCCTTTCCAAATGGCATATTCTGCGTAGCACTTTCCTTGGTTTTACGCTGGGCATGCTCCCCGGTTCGGGCGCGACCATCTGTACTTTTATATCCTACGCCGTGGCCAAGAACGCCGCTCCGCCCGAGCGCAAAGCCTTATTCGGCAAAGGGGCCATCGAAGGGGTGGCCGCCCCGGAAACAGCCAATAATGCCGCATCGGTCGCGGCGTTCGTACCCTTATTAACACTCGGGGTTCCCGGCTCGGCCAGTACGGCGGTACTCATGGGGGCGCTGCTTATGTTTGGCCTGCAGCCCGGACCGCTGCTCTGGGAGAAAAATCCCGATTTCATTTGGGGATTAATTGGGAGTATGTATATTGGTAATGCCATGTTGCTAGTGCTGTCTACGATTTGCATTCCCTTTTTTGTCCGGATGTTGGAAGTACCTTTCCCGATTCTTAATGCCGCAGTTATGGTTTTCATCCTTGTTGGTGCTTACAGCCTGGGCAACAGTATGTTTGACGTGGGATTAACCCTCTTTTTTGGTCTTTTGGGCTATGCCATGAAAAAAATGGATTATCCGGCGCCGCCTATGATTTTGGCCCTCGTCCTCGGCAATACCCTTGAAAACTCGCTGCGACAAACGTTGATTCTGTCGCAGGGCAGCATGGGTATCATCTTTACCCGCCCGGTATCGGCCGTCCTTATGACGGCGGCGCTGGCCTCGATTGCCTGGATTGTTTTCAAGTCCATCCGCGGTTATAATAAAGGACAGCAAAACATCGCATCATAGGTCACCGGCGGTAGCCGGAACAGGAGGGGTTAAGTGGCTAGATTCACGCCTGTCAGTCAGCAGGCCAGCCTTACGGAAAAGGTAGTCGCACAGATTCGGGATGCCATCGTCCGGGGCGAGTTTCGTCCCGGTGATAAGTTACCGTCGGAAAATAAATTGGTGGATATTTTTCAGGTTAGCCGCACCTCGGTGCGCGAGGCGGTGAAAATGCTGGCCGGGCAGGGTTTTCTGGAAGTACGGCGGGGGCTTGGGGTCTTCGTTCGTGCACGCGGTGCGCCGCTTAGCCTCGAACACCTGCTTGACCAGGAAAAGCAAGACTTGTTGGAACTTTTTCAAATCCGCAAAATTCTCGAAACGGAAGCCGCCGCCTGGGCCGCACGGCGGGCCGGCGGGCAGGATATTGCCGCCATGCGCCGGCTTATCGCGGCCGCCGAGGCGATGACTAACGCCGCTAGCGTTGATACTGCCGCTCTCAACCGCATCAATTCCCAGTTCCATGATGCCCTGCTCACAGCAGCCGGTAACCGTACCCTGCAACATATTATGCAGGGGTTGATCGATCGCCTGGTCGAGGCGCGGGAAATTACCCTAAAACTTCCCGGCCGCCACCGTGCCTCTGTCGAAGGTCATAAGCGCATCCTGGCGGCGATTGAAGCAGGTGATGCTGACCGGGCGCGAAAAGAGATGAAGAAGCATCTGGAAACGGTGGAACGCACGATTGAGCGCTCAATGGCCGAGCGGCGCACGGCGGGGGTCGCGGACGCGCAAGGCGACCCAGACGGCTACAACGGCAAACAGACCGGCCGTCAGCCAGAACACGGCGGGGATGGTCAAGGAAAGGGCGATGGCGCCGCCGGTGACGGGACCGAGGACATTGCCCATTTGCGATGCGGCGGTGGTGACGCCAAAGGCGACGCCCCGCTTGGCCGGCGGGATGAGGAGCGATATGAGGGCGTTGACACTGGGAAGCATTGAGCCGATGAACAGACCGCTCACGCCGCGGAGCACGCCCAGCGTGAGGACGCTGGGCGCCAGGGCCTGGCCGGCAAAGGACAGGGCGGCCAGGCTGGCGCCAACAAAGAGGATGGTGTGATGGGCAATGCGTTTGGACAGTGTGCCGGCGACAGTCGACGCCAAGGCGCTGGTAAGCCCGGCCGCGGAGATAATGGCGCCGCACACGCTGGCCACATACGTGATATTAGGGGCCAGGGTTTGGACATAGAGCGGCAGGACTGGCGCAATGACCTGGACCGCAAATTGAACCAAAAACTGCACGAAGAGCATGCCTTTCAGGCCTGGTATGGCCAAAACCTGCAGGACCTGACCGCGTACCGAGGGCTTGGCCTCATGCCGCACCGGCACGAAACGTTCGCTGACGAAAAAGTGGATCGTGATAAGCGACGCCAGGCAGAGCAGACTAAAGGCGACAAAGGCGCTCCGGTAGCCAAAGTGGTCGGCGACAAAGCCGCCGAACATGGGGCCGAAGGCGCTGCCGGCAATCATCGCCGTCTGGAAAACCCCCATGGTAAAGCCCAGTTCTTCCTCGGGCGTGATGCTGGTGACAAGGGCCAGCGCCGCTGCCGTAAAGCCGCCGAAGATGCCCTGGATGATGCGAAGCACCAGCAGTTGGTAGACGTTGGTCACCAGCGCCATGAGGCCCATAACGATGGCGAAGGCGAGCATCACCCGTTCGACCATGGGTTTGCGGCCTTTCCGGTCGGCCAGGGCACCCCAGTGGGGGCCGGCCAGCGCCGCAAACAGCGATGATACACCCATCAGAATGCCCGACCAGAATTCCACTTCTTCCAGTTTCGTGATGCCAAGCTGGGGCACATAAAGGGGTAAAAAAGACATAACGCCGGTGATGGCGCCCATACCGGCAAGTTGGGCGAACCACATAACGGCGAGGTTTTTCTTCCATTCAGGCAGTTGGACCATCTAAATACCTTCTTTTTTGCGATTTACAAAATATTATAGCAAAAATTGCCTTATTGTTCCAAAATGAAAATTATGTTTCCCGGACAGGTATACAATATACGCTGCATCTAATACTTGCACGGCGGGCGAGATAGTGCTAAAATGACTTTAGGACAAGGTGCTAAATTGTATAACATTTTCGGAGGGAGTGAGGCTTTAATTTTTTTGATTGACTAGCATTATTTGTTCCTAAAGTCAAAAATCGAGAGGTGCAGAAAATGGAGTTCATAGTCGCACTATTTGGAATCATGATGGTGAACATCGTGCTTAGCGGCGACAACGCGGTGGTTATCGCTATGGCGAGCCGGTCGCTCCCCGCTAAGCAGCAAAAGATGGCCATCCTGTGGGGTAGTGCTGGGGCAATAGGGCTGCGGGTGATTTTAACCGTCGTGGCGGTTGCACTGCTAAAAATACCGTATTTACAATTTGCCGGCGGCATTTTGCTGGTATGGATTGCCGCCAAACTGCTGCTGGAAGAACAGCATGACGAAAACATTGAAGCCTCCAAGTCCTTCTGGGGCGCCATCAAGACCATTATCGTCGCCGACCTGGTGATGAGCCTGGATAATACGCTGGCGATCGCCGCCGTGGCCAACGGCAACTATGTACTGCTGGCGATTGGCCTGGCCCTGAGTATTCCGCTTATTATTTTTGGCAGTCGCATTCTTATGGCGCTCATGGAAAAGTTCCCGATTATTGTTTATGCCGGCGCGGGCCTTATTGCCTGGACGGCCGGGGAGATGATGGTAGATGACCACCGTCTCGGCGTGTTCATTACCCAGCTTATGCCCGAATGGCTGTTACCGGCCCTTATTACCGCCGGAGTATTGGGTGTGGGCGTATATGTCAAGCGCCAGCGCGCCAAAGCCACTACACGGCAGACGGTTGTGATGTAATAAAAACGGGATACATGCTGCTGCATGTATCCCGTTTTTTGTACAAGTGCAACTCCTTAAGGCGCGGCGCAGGGCTCCGGGTTGACCGGCACCGCCTGGGCGGTATATACGTCGGCGGGTAGGTCGGCGCAGCGCGGGGACGCTACGGGCACAGCGGCGCCGGGACGGTTAACAACCCTGTCCGGGGCAAGTTCATTAAATAACTTAAAAAAGTTATGTGAATAACGTACTTTACCACCACGGCGGCTGGACCGTTCCAAGGTTTTTACGCAGGCAGCAGGGAAAAACGGATTTACGTATAAAAGAGCTAGCAAGAGGTGAGAGAATGGGCAGGGTAATTATGGTGCTGACGCTGGTGCTATTGACCGGCGCGGCCTGTCCGGCAGCCGAAGCCAAGGTGTTCCGCCAATACGACCACCGGCTGCAATTTACGGTGCCGGACGACTGGGAGTGCACCAGTCAGTCGCCGCACCAGTTTTTGGCCATGTTCGCGGCGCCGGAAATGCGTTATGAAATTAACACGCTTACGTTAGTGCATCAAACACTGCCGGCCCATTATACGCTTACCGATTATGTAGTGAGCACGGTGGCCAGCCAGGAGAAAATGCTCTGGCAGTATCGGCTGCTGGACAAGCAGCTGCTCGACAACGCTTACGCGCCTTATTACCGGTTGGCTTTTACCTGGCGCCTGTCGTGGGAACAGCAGTACTTCGTGCTGCAAATGATTATCTGCCGGTATCCCGACGTCTACGTGCTGACCGGCACCTGTCCCGCTTCGCTGCGTGAGGTATACGAACCGCTGTTTCAGCGCGTGTTTGATAGCTTTGCCTTCGTCGGCTAGGCGGTAAAGGGAATTGGTGCCGCGCCGCCGAATAGATGAGGATAATTTGTTTCTTGACAAAGGACGGAGAACTATGGCAAAACTGGCGGATACGCCGCGCAAACGCATCTTTTGGTTTATTTTCGGTATCATTGCCGCCCTGGTGGCGCTCGGCGGGCGCATCGCCTGGATCCAGTTTGTGCAGGGCGACCGGCTGGCGGAAAAAGTACGCTATCAGCTGCAGGACAGCCTGGTGCTGCAATCGCCGCGGGGTGCGATTTTCGACCGCGGCGGCCGGCCGCTTGCGATTAGCAGCATGGCTAAGTCGCTGTATGTTAATCCTGACCATTTTAAACAGGCCGGGCAGGACGCCAATGCCGTGGCCGCGCTGCTGGCGCCGCATCTGGGCCTGCCGGCCGCGGAAATCAAGGAGCGCCTGACAGTAAACGGCAGCTTCATCTGGCTTAAGCGGGCGCTCGAGCCGGAAGCGGCTAACGCTGTGGCGGCCCTGATCAAGGAGCATGGCCTCAAGGGGTTCGATTTTGTCGAAGAAAGCAAGCGCTATTACCCTAATGACAGCTTGGCCGCCCATGTCTTGGGTTTTGTCGGGACCGACGACCGCGGCCTGGAGGGTATTGAGCATGCGCTGGACAAGCTTATCAGAGGCGAGCGGCAGCGGCAAATTATCGAAACAGACAGCTATGGCACGCCGATTTTTAAGTCCATCTTTGCGCTCAAGCCCCCTCAGCCGGGCAAGAGTGTCTATCTTACCATTGACAGCACCATTCAGTTTATTGTCGAGCAGAGCCTCGACAAGGCCATGGCGAAGACCAAGGCCAAAGGGGCCACGGTAATTGTCATGAATCCCCGTACTGGCGAGATTTTAGCCATGGCCAGCCGGCCGACCTATAACCCCAACCAGTTTGGGCGGTATAGCGCGAATGAGCGCAAGAACCGCGCTATATCCATCGTTTATGAGCCCGGTTCCACCTTTAAGGCGATCGTGGCCGCCGCTGCCCTGCAGGAAGGGCTGGTGCGCCCGGACGAACGCTTTGTGGATCAAGGCTATATTGAGGTGGCCGGCCGACGCATCAAAAACTGGAGCGGCGATAGCTACGGCCCGGTCACGTTTACCGACATCATTAAAAATTCAATCAATACCGGCTTCGTCCAGGTCGGCATGCGCCTGGGCGCCGTGCGGCTTAATGATTATGCCCGCCACTTCGGGTTTGGCCAGGCGACCGGGATTGAACTGCCGGGGGAGGAAGACGGCATTCTCTTTAACCCGCGGGAAATGCGCGAAACCGACTTAGCCACCATGTCCATCGGCCAGAGCATCGCCGTTACGCCGCTGCAATTACTCACCGCCATGGCGGCGATAGCCAATGACGGCGTACTGTTAAAACCGCATATTGTCAAGGAAATTCACGATGAAAACGGCAAAGTGGTCAGTACTAACCCCACCATGCCGGTACGGCAGGTAGTCAGCCCGGAGACGGCCCGGGCGCTTACCGCCATGCTGGAAAAAGTAGTCGCTGAGGGCGGCGGGCAAAAAGCAGCCGTCCCCGGCTACCGTTTTGCCGGCAAGACAGGGACGGCCGAACGGCTAAAAGAAGGAGGCGGCGGCTACGAGGCCGGCCACTATATTGCCTCGTTTGCCGGCTTTGGTCCGGTCGAGGATCCGCAAGTTGTCGCGTTGGTTGTTATTGACGACCCGGCAGGCGCATACTATGGCGGGGAGATTGCCGCGCCGGTCTTTAGTGAGATTATGATCCAGGTCATGCGTCATCTAAATATTCGTCCCACAACCGACCTTGCTCTGCCGCAGCCTAAGCCGGCCAAACCGGCTATTGTCCCCGGCGGGGAAGCGGCCAAAGGCGAAAAGCGTCCGGCGCCGCCGGGCAAGGTGGTAGTACCTGACCTGCGCGGCAAGTCGATGCGGGAAGTGGCGCGCGAGCTTAGCCAGGCCGGTCTGGCCTTGGCGCCGGTCGGGACAGGCGTGGCCGTCGGGCAGGGTACGCCGGCCAATACCGTCGTTGACCCCGGTACGGAGATTACCGTTTATTTTGAGCCGCAATAAGAGGTGGTTGGGATGGCTGATGCCTATGTTTTGGCCAAAATGTTCGCCGAAATGGCAGTGCTATTAGAACTCAAAGGAGAAAACACGTTTAAAATCCGGGCCTATGAAAACGCGGCCCGCGCACTTAAAGAGCTGAGCGCCGACCTGGCCGAGCTGGCGGCCCAGGGGCGGCTGCAGGGCATCAAGGGCATTGGCAAAACCATGACCCAGCATATCAAAGAGTATATCGAAACCGGACGGGTAACCTATTATGAAGAGCTGCGGGGCCAGGTGCCGCCTGTGCTCTTTGAACTGGTAAAAATCCCCGGCCTCGGGCCGAAAAAGGCGCTACTCCTCCACGAACAGCTGGGTATTAATTCGGTCGGCGAACTGGAATACGCCTGCCGGGAAAACCGCTTGAAAACGCTGAGCGGCTTCGGGGAAAAATCGCAGGAGAAGATACTCGCGGGCATTGACTTTCTCAAAAAGTATCAGGGCCGGTTCCTACTCGGCGATGCCTGGCCGGTGGCGGAAAAAATCGCCGAGTACCTGCGCCAGCATGCGGCCGTCCTGCAGGCGGCGGTAGCGGGCAGCATCCGCCGCCGGGCGGAGACGGTGAAAAATATTGATATTGTTGTCGCCACCGATGATGCTGAGGCGGTAGCCGACATCGTTATCGCCATGCCGGGCGTACAGCGGGTAATCAGCCGGGGGGTAATGGAAATCAGGGTGCTGCTGACGACCGGCATGGAGCTGGCTGTGCGCAGCGTCAAGCCGGCAGCGTATCCCACGGCCCTGCACCATTACACCGGCAGCAAAGAGCACCTCGACCGGCTGCGGGCGGTGGCCGGCGAGCAGGGGTGGCGCATTGATGAACACGGGGTAACCGATGCGACGGGCCGGCGCCAGACAGTTACCGGCGAAGAAGACCTTTATCACCGGCTTGGGCTAGCTTACATTCCACCCGAGCTGCGTGAAGGCCTGGACGAAGTCCGCCTGGCGGCGGCGCGCCGCCTTCCCGACTTGGTAACCACCCAGGATATTCGCGGCGTCTTTCATGTCCATACCGTCTACTCCGATGGTACGGCGACTATTGCCGAAATGGCGCGAAGCGCCCAGGCGCGGGGCTGGCAATACATCGGCATTGCCGACCATAGCCAATCGGCCGTCTACGCCCATGGCCTGCGGGTGGAAACGGTGCGCCAGCAGCGGCGGGAAATCGAACGTCTCAATGCGGCAAACAGCGATTTTACCATTCTCGCCGGGATTGAGAGCGACATTCTGCCCGATGGCTCGCTCGACTATCCGGATGAGGTGCTGGCCGAGTTTGATTTTGTCATTGCCTCGGTCCATTCGGCCTTCCGCCTGAGTGAAGCGGAAATGACGCGCCGGATTGTGCGGGCCATGGAAAACCCTTATGTGACCATACTGGGTCACCCCACCGGCCGCATTTTGCTCGCCCGCGACGGCTATGCCCTCGATTTGGAAGAAGTTATTAGCGCCGCGGCCGGTACCGGCACGGTGATCGAAATTAATGCCAGCCCCTACCGCCTCGACCTTGACTGGCGATGGTGCCGGCGCGCGAAAGAAAAGGGCGTCCTTTTTTCCGTTAACCCCGATGCCCACGCCCAGGACGAACTGGATTATCTTGACTACGGCCTGGCGATGGCGCGTAAGGCCGGCCTGACGGCCGCCGACATCTTGACCAGCCGTGCGCTCCCTGAACTAATGCCGCTGCTTGGCCGCAAGCGGGCCGGACGCGGACCATAGCAGAAAAGGACGGCGCTGGGCCGTCCTTCATGAACACCTAGGAAACTAGGAATTGATATCGTTCTTGGCAGTCATGGTTCCTGTCGAGGCAGTCGTGGTTCCGGTCGAGGCAGTAGTGGCGCTGGTACCGGCAAGGCTGCTTTCATACTGCTCGATCATCCGGCGGACCATGTGACCGCCAACACGTCCGCAGTCGGCAGACGTCATGGTATTCCAGCCGCTTTGGCGCACTCTTTCCGCAATGCCGAGCTCGGAAGCCACCTCGAACTTCATGCGGTCGAGCGCATTTTCCGCTGCCGGATTAACAGGTTTTCTGCTTCTTGCCACATTTAACACCTCCTTATTGCTTGGTACTAATATTATCGGTTGTGCATGCCTCTTTTATGCCAGTATTATTATGTTAAATAGTGGCAGGATAGGAAACGCTTATTTTCCATTTAGCAGGAATTTCTGGACAGCAGGGCGAAAAGGGTATGCCCTAGACAATTTTATCTTCAAAACAGCTAAAAATGCGAGGTGTTATGACGTGCTGAGCGACATCGAAATCGCCCAGGCCGCGAAAATGCGCCCGATCGACCAGATCGCGGGTGAACTGGGTATTGACGCCGATTATGTGGAACACTACGGCCGGTATAAGGCGAAAATTGCCCTCGACTTCTATGACAAGGTAGCCGGCCGACCGGACGGCAAACTTATTCTGGTAACGGCGATTACGCCGACGCCGGCCGGCGAAGGCAAGTCGACCACTACCGTCGGCCTGGCTCAGGCCATTGCCAAACTGGGCCATAAAGTGGCCGTGGCGTTGCGCGAGCCGTCGCTCGGCCCTTGCATGGGCGTTAAGGGAGGCGCCGCCGGCGGCGGTTATTCCCAGGTTGTGCCCATGGAGGACATTAATTTGCATTTTACCGGCGATCTGCATGCCGTTGGCAGCGCTCACAATTTGCTGGCGGCAATTATTGACAACCATATTCACCAGGGTAATGCTCTCGGCATTGACCCGCGGCGCATTACTTGGCGGCGGGTGGTCGACATGAACGACCGGGCGCTGAGAAGCATCGTTATCGGCCTGGGCGGCAAAGCCCACGGCGTGCCTCGGGAAGACGGCTACGACATTACCGTTGCCTCGGAGGTTATGGCCATCCTGTGCCTGGCCACCGATTTAGATGATCTCAAAGAGCGCCTGGCGCGCATCATTGTCGGTTACAGTTATGACAACAAGCCCGTCACCGTGGGGATGCTCAAGGTGCAGGGGGCGATGGCGGCCTTGCTGAAAGATGCCATTAAGCCCAACCTGGTGCAGACGCTGGAGCATGTGCCGGCGTTCATTCATGGCGGGCCCTTTGCCAATATCGCCCATGGCTGCAATAGCGTCATGGCCACCCGCCTGGCGCTGAAGACCGCGGACTATGTTGTTACCGAGGCGGGCTTCGGTGCTGACCTGGGGGCCGAAAAGTTTTTTGACATCAAGTGCCGCTATGCCGGTCTTAACCCCGAAGCGGCCGTGGTGGTTGCTACGGTAAGAGCGCTGAAGATGCACGGCGGGGTCGCGCGGGCGGCGCTGACCGCGCCGGATGCCGACGCAGTCAGACGCGGTGCGGCGAATCTCGAAAAGCACGTCGAGAATGTGCGCAAGTTCGGCGTCTCGGCCGTGGTGGCGGTTAATATCTTTCCTACCGATACCCCGGACGAACTGGCGGCCGTGGTCGAAGTTTGCGACCGCATCGGCGTGCCGGTCGCTCTGTCCAATGTCTGGGCCGAAGGCGGCCAGGGCGGGATCGAACTGGCGGAAAAGGTGCTGGCCGCGGCTAACAGCGGCGAAAGCCGGTTTACGCCACTTTACCCGCTGGATATGCCGCTGGCCGACAAAGTGCGCGTCATTGCCCGCGAAATCTACGGCGCGGACGATGTCGCGTTTACCAAGGAAGCGGCCAAGACCATTGCCGACCTGGAGGCCATGGGTTATGGCCGGCTGCCGGTCTGCATGGCCAAGACGCAATATTCCTTCTCGGACGACCCGACCCTGCTCGGCCGGCCGGAAGGCTTCACCATCACCGTGCGGCAGGCGCGGGTATCGGCCGGCGCCGGTTTCGTCGTCATGCTGACCGGCGAAATTATGACTATGCCAGGACTTCCGAAAGTACCGGCCGCCGAGAAGATTGATATCGACAAGAGCGGCCGCATTACCGGTTTGTTCTAAAGCAGCTAGGAGGTATTCGAAGTTGGCCCTGATTCTTGACGGCAAAGCCGTTGCCGCCGCCTATAAAGCCAAAATAAAAGCCAAAGTCGACGCTCTGGCGGCGAGAAACATAACGTGTGGCCTTGCCATCCTGCTGGTGGGCGATGACGCCGCATCCCGCATCTATGCCGACCGGCTGGTTAAACTGGCCACTGGCTTAGGCGTACGGGCGGTGGTGCGCCACCTGCCAGCGGACGCAGCCGAGGAAGAGGTGCTCACCCTGGTGCGCGAGCTTAATGCGGACGGCAGCATCCACGGCATCTTGCCGATGATGCCGCTGCCCCCGCATCTGGCCGCCGACCGGGTCGCGGCCGCGCTGGCGCCCGACAAGGATGTGGATGCGCTTCATCCTTTAAATGCCGGGTTGGTGGCGACCGGCAAGAGCCGCTGGGCGCCTTGCACGCCGCGGGCCGTAATGGCCATTTTAGCCCATTATCATATTGATGTGAGCGGGAAGCATGCCGTAATTATCGGCCGCAGCAATGTGGTGGGCAAACCGCTCGCCCACCTCCTGCTTGGCCAAAATGCCACTGTCACGGTATGTCATTCTAAGACCGGTGATTTGGCGGCCCTGACCCGGCAGGCCGATGTGCTTATCGCCGCCGCAGGCCGGCCGGCGCTCATCGGGCCGGACATGGTGCGGCCCGGGGCCGTTGTCATCGACGTGGGCATTAACGAAGTAAACGGCGCCGTTGTCGGTGATGTGGCCTATGACGCCGTCCTGCCGGTCGCGGCGGCGATTACGCCCGTACCGGGAGGCGTCGGCGCGGTAACGACGGTAATGGTCGTAGAGGCCGCCCTGCGCAATTTTGGTGACTTATGAGCGATATAGTCGTTGTTGGATTTGGCAATCTCCTGATGGGCGACGACGGGGCGGGCATCAGGGTGGTGGAGCGGCTGAACGACTTAGGCCTGCCGTCCGGGGTGAAGGCCTTGGACGGCGGGGTGGCTTCGTTTGAGGTGCTTGCCGGTCTCCGCCAGGCCCAAGCCATTATCATCGTCGACGCGATGGCCGCCGGCGGTGCACCTGGCGCTGTTTACCGGATGACCCCGGCCGACCTCGGGGCGCCGGCGCCGGACCGCGCCTTTTCGCTCCATGAGTTTACCTTGCTGGAGGCGCTACACCTGGCGGCGAAAGTAGCGCCGCTGCCGCCGGTCGTTATCTACGGTATCGAGCCGGCCAGCGTCGAGCTCGGCCTGGAGCTCACGCCGCCGGTAGCACAGGCGGTCGAGCGAGTAGCTAACCTGATTATGGACGAGCTCAGGAGTGAATTAAATGCATGAAATGGCGATCGCTCAGGGCATTCTGGATATTGTCCTCGCTACTGCTGCAAGTCATGAGGTAACAGTGGTGCGGCGGATAAAGCTGCGGGTCGGGGAAATGACCGAAGTAGAGCCCGATGCCCTGCGGTTTTGTTTTGCGGCGCTGGCAGCCGACACGCCGGCTGCTCCGGCTGAACTCGACATCGAGGTGGTGCCGCTGGCGGGGCGCTGCCAGGACTGTCGGCACGAATTTGCCGTGGAGCGCTACCGCTTTTTTTGTCCGGCCTGCGGCTCTGCCGGGGTGGAGATCATCTCCGGGCGGGAACTGCAAGTGGAGCACTTGGAGGTAGAATAGATGGAAATCAAAGTAATGGCCAATATTTTGGAGAAAAATGATCAAATCGCGGCGGAAGTGAACAAACTTTTCAGCGCGCGGGGGATTTTCGTCTTCAACCTTCTCGGCTCGCCCGGTTCGGGCAAGACGTCCCTCCTGGAACGCACCATCGCCGCCCTTAAGGGAAAGCTGCGGTTGGCGGTAATCGAAGGCGACCTCTTTACCTCCAAAGACGCCGAGCGCATTGCTCGCCATGGGGTGCCGGTAGTACAGATTAACACCGGCGGAGGGTGCCATTTGGACGCCACCATGGTTAAAAACGTGCTGGACAAACTGGCGCTTGACGACCTTGACCTCATTATCATTGAAAATGTGGGCAATCTGGTATGTCCGGCCGAATTCAACATCGGCGAGGACGTTAAGGTCACGGTGCTCAGCATTACCGAAGGCGAAGACAAGCCGCTGAAATATCCCCTCATCTTCAAACAATCCCGCCTGGCCATCCTCAACAAGATTGACCTTTTGCCATACACCGAATTTAATTTGCAGGCAGCGGTAGACGATATTACCAGCATCAATCCCCACATTACGCTGCTAAAGACCTCGTGCCGGACGGGTGAGGGTTTGGACCGCTGGTTCGACTGGCTGCGGTGCCAGGTTGAAAGTAAGAAGCGAAGGAGTTAACGAAAATCATGGCAGAAATTGACCGGTTGGCGGAGAAAATCGAGGAGCTTCGTCAGCGGCTCTGCATTCTGGTGGACAGCAAGCAGGGCAATTTAAATGACCCTGAAGTAATGGCGCTCAGCGCCGAGCTTGACTGCCAGATAGTCAGTTACCAGCGGGTCAGGCGGGCAGCAGCCGACCAAAAGTAAAGGAGGAAGCTTTTTGCTTGCCATTATTGGAGGCACCATTTTGCCGATTTGCGAGCCGCCGTACACCGGCGGCGTTGTTTTTGTCGACAAGGGCAAAATTATTGGCATTGGACGGGAGGGCGACATTCCCGCCGGGGCGAGAATAATCGACGGCCGGGGCAAATATATCACGCCCGGGCTGATTGACGCCCATACCCATCTGGGCGTCTACGCCGAGCAGCAGGCTTGGGCGGGGGAAGACGTCAACGAGACCAGCCAGCCGGTCACGCCGGGGATGCAGGTCATTGACGCTATAAACCCCGCTGACGCGGGCCTGGCGGACGCCTGCGCCGGCGGCGTAACCACCGTTATGGTCGCTCCCGGCAGCGCCAACCCCATTGGCGGCCAGGCGGCGATAATCAAAACGCGCCGACAGGCCACCGTGGAAGATATGCTCGTCAGGCGCCATGCCGGTTTGAAAATTGCCTTTGGCGAAAACCCCCGGCGCGCCTACGGTAACCACAAAAAGATGCCGGTGACGCGCATGGCTACCGCCGCCCTCATTCGGGAGACGCTGCTCAAAGGCCGGGAGTATATGGCCAAAGCCGCTGACAAGGAGCGGAATGTTGATTTAGGGCTGGAAGCGGTGGTGCGCGTACTGCGCCGGGAGATGCCGCTGAGGGCCCACGCCCACCGTGCCGATGACATTGTCACCGCGCTGCGGATCGCCCGGGAATTTAATGTGGACATAATCATCGAGCATGCCACCGAGGGGCACCTTATTCCCGAGGTGCTGGCCGAGCGCCAGGCGCGGGTGGTGCTGGGCCCGCACCTAATTACTCGCAGCAAACACGAGTTGAATGAACGCAGCTTTGCTGCACCGGCGGTGCTCGCGGCGCACGGCGTCCCGTTCGCGCTCATGAGCGACCACCCGGTCGTGCCCAGCGCCTTTTTGACGGTCTATGCCGGACTCGCTGTGCGGTTTGGCTTAGGTGCGGAGCATGCTCTGCGGGCCATTACGCTGGATGCCGCCGAAATCCTCGGTATTGCCGACCGCGTCGGGGCCATTGCTCCCGGCAAGGACGCCGACCTGGTGGTGTGGCGTGGCCATCCGCTGGAGCTCACGGCCATGCCGGAATGGGTCATTGTTGACGGCTGGGTTGGCAAGGTTAATAAGGAGCAGAAGATTGTCAGCTGGGAGCCGTGGGCGCCGGCCATATAAAAACAACACCCACGCCGCTCGGCGTGGGTGTTGTTGCCGGTAGGAAAAACAGCCACTGGTGGCGAATTACCATGATATCAATTTGGCGTTACTTTCCACTTTCAGTTTACCATTTACCATTTTCCAAGGCAAAGGAGATAGTTATGGCCAGAAAACGGGGAACAGGCAGTGGGGGCGGCGGCCATGACGCCACCGGGATGATGCGGTGGCTATTGACCTATGCCGACTTAATCACGCTATTGATGGTCTTTTTTGTCGTTATGTATGCAATGAGTTCGGCCGACCAAAGGAAATTCAACGCCCTTAAGGCTTCGCTGGCTACCGCGCTGCGCACCGAGGGCGCGGGCGCCAATCTTATCTTCGAATATGCCGGCAACCGGCCGTTCAATCAGGCCATCAACCCTGAGGGGGCGGAAAAAGAGCTGGAGGCGTTCCGGGAAATCATTAACCAGGTGCAGCAGCGGGTCAAAGACCCCCAGGGAGTAGGCTTTGCCGTCAGTGAGCGGGGTCTGACCATCCGCTTCCTTGACAGCGTTCTCTTTGATCTGGGGCGGGCCGACCTGCGGCCGGACGCCCTGCCGCTCTTAGACGCCGTGGCGGGCGCGCTCAAGCAGACCGATAACTACATCCGGGTCGAAGGGCATGCCGACAACCTGCCGATAAGCACCGCCCAATTTCCTTCCAACTGGGAGCTTTCGGCGGCGCGGTCGATTGCCGTTACCCGCTACTTTATCGACAAGCACGGCCTTGAGCCGCGGCGGCTGTCTTCCCTCGGCTACGGCGAGTACCGGCCGCTGTATCCCAACACGTCCGAGGCTAACCGGGCGAAAAACCGCCGGGTCGATATTGTCATTCTCCGCAGTGAAAAGGCCGGCGGCGAAATCGACGCGCCGCAGCCGGCGCCGCGCCAGCCGTAAGATAAGTTATCCAGGGGGGTTAGCCTGTGCAGAGTGAACGTGACTGGGAGCAGTTTAAGCAAAAGTTATTTGCCAAGTCCGGCATAAATCTCAACGATTACAAGCCCACGCAGATGCAGCGGCGGATCACTAATTTCATGACCCGCCACGGTGCCGCCGGTTATCTGGACTTTTACGCCCTCATTGACCGCAATCCCGGGCTGTATAAGGAATTTATCGACTTTCTGACCATTAACGTTACTGAGTTTTTCCGCACGCCGGAAAAGTTTGCCGAGCTGGAGACCAAGGTGCTGCCTGATTTGCTGGCCAGATCGGCGCGGCTGTCGGTGTGGAGCGCCGGCTGTTCGACCGGGGCGGAACCCTATTCGCTGGCGATAATTCTTGCCGACCTGACGCCAACCACGCGGCACCGTATTTTGGCCACCGATCTGGATGTGGAAATGCTGGCCAAAGCGAAAAAGGGGCAGTATGCGGCGAATGAACTCAAGAACATTCCGCCGGCCCGGCTGCAGAAATATTTTATGCCCCAAGTGGGCGGCCTTTTCGAGATTAGCAGCGACATCCGCGGCCGGGTGGAGTTTCGGCGCCATAATCTGCTGCGCGACTCCTTTGAGAGCGGCTTTGACCTCATTGTCTGCCGTAATGTCGTTATTTACTTTACCGAAGAAGCGAAGGACGCCTTGTACCGCCGCTTTTTCGCCGCGCTTAAGCCGGGGGGCGTCCTGTTTGTTGGCGGCACCGAAGCAATTCTAAATTTCCGCGACATTGGTTTTGTCAGTTACCTGCCGTTTTTCTACCGCAAACCGCTATAGCACGCCCCAATTGGCCAGCAGCCCAAACAGGCGGAGCAGCTGGTCAAAAAAGACGGTGGCCGGCGTGCGCTCGGCAATATCTTTGCCGGCGATAACGTCTACCGTTTTTACCGCCTTGTCGTGAACATAAAAGATAATTTCCCCGATTTTTTGCCCCTGATACACCGGGGCTTTAATTTTTTCCGGCAGGTCAAGCTCGACGCTCACATACGGGTAGTCGGCGGCCGCAACTACCAGCGCGGCCGGGGTGGCAACGACGGCATCTGCCATATCGGCCTGGCCGCTTTCCACCGGAATGGCGGCCAGCACGTCGCCTTCGTCGGCGTATTCGAAGAGATCGTAGCTGTCAAAGCCGTGCTTTAGGAGCATCATGGAGTTGTACCACCGCGCGTGGTCATGGAGAACCACGGTGATTAGTCGCTGATTGCCACGGGTAGCGCTGGCGACCAGGCAGGGCCCGGCCTCGCTGGTGGTGCCGGTCTTGACGCCGTCAGCCTCTTCCAGCATCCAGAGCAGCTTGTTCGTGTTGCGCAAATTGCGGTCCCGTTCGCGCCCGCTGCGGTCCAGCCATTCAATGGTCGTTTCTTTCGTGTTGACGATTTGGGCAAAAACCGGATTGGACAGGGCGTAGCGGGCCAGCCAGGCCAGGTCAAAGGCGGTGGAAAAATGCCCTGGCGCGGTAAGACCATGGGGATTGACGAAATGACTGTTTACGGCGCCGATTTCCTGGGCCCGTTTGTTCATCATGGCGGCAAAAGCTTCCACCGAGCCGGCCAAATGCTCGGCGATGGCCACGGCGGCATCGTTGCCGGAGCGCAGCATCAGGCCGGTCACCAGTTCGCGCAGGGTCAGCGTCTGGCCGGCATAAAGGTTCATGGACGAGCCGCCGGTGCCGGCGGCGCGGGGGCTGACGCGCACCACCTCATCCAGACGGCCGCTTTCGATGGCGATGATGGCGGTGAGGATTTTCGTCGTGCTGGCCGGCGCGCTACGTTTATGCATATCTTTTTCAAACAGCACCTGACCGGTCTTAGCGTCCATGAGCACGGCGGCCCGGCAGTTAAGCTTCGGGACAGCCGCCTGCACCGCTGCCGTTAACAGAAGGGCAAAGGCGGTCAGGGCTGTAAGCACTTTGAAAAATAAGCGCATAGTACCCCTCCCCTGCAATCATTTAATTATATGACGGGGCCGCCTAATCATACCATTCTTGGCAAAGATGCCTGCGTGATGACAGGCCCGCCGGTAATAGGCCGGTGACAGGCAGGGATACTGGAGAGGTAAGGATGGTTTATGCCACCTGGTTAGAAGTAAAAAAATTGCATACAAAAAAGGAATTTTCCGCCAATTAACGTATTTAAAAATAGAAGTATTAGCCAACTTTACAAAGGAGTGATTATATGACCAAGAAAGCGCCTTTAGTCATGATCCCTGGTCCGACGCCGGTGGCCGAACCGGTCCGCCAGGCTATGGCCGTGCAAACTTACGGACACAACTACAGCGGTTTTGTTGAAATATACCGCGAGTGCCTCAATGGTCTGAAGACGATTTTCCAGGCGGACCATATGGTGGTTATTGGCGGCTCGGGAACCCTGGCGATGGAAATGACCCTTATTAACACCGTTAAGGCCGGTCAGGACCTCCTGGTCGTGTCCCACGGCGCTTTTGGCGACCGGTTTGCCGCCATTGCCAAAGTGCTTGGCATTAACGCCGACGTGCTAAGCTGCCCGCCCGGCAGCCGCGTGCCGCTTGCGGAAATTGAAAAAGCTTTGGCCAGCAAGCGCTACGCTGCCTTGACCCTTACCCATGTGGATACTTCCACGGGCGTGTTGGCCCAGGCCAAAGAAGTTGGCGAACTGGCGAAGAAATATGATGTCCTCTACATTCTTGACGGTGTGTGTGCCAGCGCCGGCGTGCCCGAACCGATGAAAGAGTACGGTATTGACGTTATCGTCACCACCTGCCAGAAAGCCTTCGGTACGCCCCCTGGTTTGACCATGATCGCTTTCAACGAAAAAGCCGCCGCCCGCCGCGACGAACTGGGAACCGTACCCGGCTATTATACCGACTGGAAGAACTGGATGCCGATAATGGAGAACCCGTCACTGTACATTTCCACGCCGCCGGTTAACCATATCGTGGCTCTCAATGAGGCGGTCAAGCTCATTTTGGCCGAAGGTCTCGCGGCCCGGTATGCCCGGCATGAGCGCATCGGCCGCAGCTTCCGCGCCGGTCTGGCCGCGCTTGGCCTGGAAACGGTGACGGAGAAAGAAGCGCTGGCGCCGACGCTCAGCGTTGTCAAGTACCCGCCTAACGTGGATGATGCCGCTTTCCGCGCCAAAGTGGAGGAGAACGGCGTGTTCATTGCCGGCGCCCTTGGGCCCCTGAAAGGAAAAGCCTTCCGTGTCGGTCACATGGGGATTATCGGGATGGATGAAATCGCGATTACCCTTACCGCCATTGAACGCGCACTGGCTGCGCTTGGCGTCAAGGTTACGCCTGGAGCCGCGGTCGGCGCCGCCTGGCAGGAGTGGGACAGCGTCCGCCCTGCACAAGGTTGTGCATGCTGCTGCGGCTAATAGCTATTAATTTTATGGCAAAGCGCCTCCGGATAACCGGGGGCGCTTTTACTTTTCCCTTGGCCCTTTTGCCCCTGCCTGATAGGGTTTAAGGCGCTGCCAGTGGGATTGGATTAGCTGATCGAAGCGCCGGATGGTGGCGGTCCGTTCGTTGCGCAGCGCCTGAATGGCACTATAGACGTTTTGGTCAAAGGCATATACTTTGTGCTTAGGTACGGTGACCGGCTTAGCATATTCCACCAGCCGGGTAGCCACTTTCACGTTACTTTTCCCTTCTTTGAGCAGTACCGCCGGTTCAAGCATGTCCGAGCCGTCATAACGGTGAATAAGACAGTTGGGCTGGATGCGGTCAATGACATTTTTGTGCTCGCCGTCAAGGATGATGGCCGCGCCGCAATCAGGACAAGCAGGAGTACCGAGCGCCATCCAGGTGTGGCAGTTGGCGCAGACAATTCCGTCCACGGTTAAATCCCTCCTGGTCAAGCTTTGTTTTATTTTTGCCGGAAAATAGGCGGCGTATCCGGCAAAAATTTTATCGGTTAGGGGATTGACAACTGACTGCCCGCGTTGTTATACTCTGCTTAAACGATAGGTTGTTAAGATCGATGACCAGGAAGAGTACACATGAGAAGAGGGTTACAGCGAGCCAATGGCAGTGGGAGTTTGGCACTACTCGGCATGTGGAATGGGCCTGGGAGATGCAGTCCGAGCCGCCGTAGGCGGGGTAGGCGCTGCCGGAGACTTCCGCCGTTACCGGGAAGCGGGTATCGGACATTTGTGTCCCGTACCTAGTGAGCCGGGCTGCTTGGCAGCCAATTAGGGTGGCACCGCGGGTTAACCTCTCGTCCCTTATTTTGGGATGAGGGGTTTTTATATTTTAGCTTTAAGAACATTTAAAGGAGGAATAAGCATGGAAACCAAACAGCAGGAAATGGTTCGGTTCGAAAAGGCGCAAGGGGGGCAATTCCGCTGGGTGGCGGTAACGGCCCTGCTTTTGGCTATCGGCGCCATTCTTCACCTGGTTACTCCTAACGTAGGCGGGGTGACGCCCAACTGGACCATCGCCATGTACTGTATCGCCATAAATCTTACGCGGCCTTCGCTGGGGCAGGCCGCCGGCATCGGCCTGGTCGCCGGTGCGGTCAACATTCCTACTTCCAAATCCGCGTTTCCTTATGGCAACTTAGCGAGTGAACTGGTCGGCGCCCTGATTTGCGCCGCTATCGTCAACAGTGCAGTGAATTTTACCGTAGGCCGTTTTAATTTCCGGCCGGCCGTATGCGCCCTCATCAGCACGCTCGGCAGCGGGTTTACCTTTATTACGATTTTGAAACTCGTTTTGTCGCTACCCATGACGGTGTACCTGTACGCTATGGTGCCGGTCGTGCTGGCCGTTGCCGCTGTTAACACCGTTATCACTCAGCTGCTGTATTTCCCGGCGCAAAAACTGTTTGCCGCCAAAGGAGGCCAGTAAATGTCTGCCGTTGTCTTCGAAGCCTTTTCCTACGCCTACCCGGGGACGGACAAGGTGCTCGACCATATTGATCTGACCGTGCCGCGCGGGGCCTTCACCGTTATCACCGGACCAAGCGGCGCCGGCAAAACGACGCTGTGTCTGGCCGTTTGCGGCGCCGTTCCCCACTATTTCGGGGGTGCCCTGGCCGGTACGGTGCGGGTAAACGGTGGCAAAACGACGGACAGTACGATGCATGACCTGGCGCGGCAGGTAGGGACGGTGCTGGAAGACTATGAAAGCCAACTGGTAACGATGACCGTCTTCGAAGAAGTGGCCTTTGGTTTGGAAAACCAGGGAATAAATGAAAAGGAGACGGCCCGCCGAGTGGCTGACGCCCTGGCGCTGGTAGGTTTGAGCGGCTTTGAAGACCGAGAGGTAGCTTCTTTGTCGGGCGGGCAAAAACAGCGGCTGGTTATCGCCAGCGTCCTGGCCGCCGCGCCGGACATTCTGGTTCTTGACGAACCGGCCTCGGCCCTCGACCCGCAGGGGGCCGAGGAACTGTACCGGCTCCTCGGCCGCCTCAATGTCGAACAGGGCATTACGATTATTGTTGTCGAACATGACTTGAGCCGGGTGCTGCCCTATGCCAGCGACTTTGTGCTTATGACGGGCGGCAGGATAATCGCGAGCGGGCCGCCAAGCGATGTGCTTTACTATATGGGGCGGCGTCAGGTCTACCAGGAAGGGGTGCCGCCGCTGTGGCAGCTAAAACTGAAGCTGGAGGCGGAAACCGGCGTGTCCTTTGGCAACTGGCGTAGCGAGGCGGAGGCGGCGCAAGAAATCAAGGCATGGCTGAGCGCCTGCCGGCAGGGGGCGGCGAAAAGTGCTTGAAGTCCGAAATGTTTCTTTTGCTTACCGCCGTGGGCGACCGGTTCTCCATGACGTGTCGCTCACCGTCGGCGCTGGTGAGTTTGTGGCGATCGCCGGCCGCAACGGCAGCGGCAAGACGACGCTTACCCGCTTGATTATGTCGCTTATTAAACCAGATAGCGGCGCCGTCCTGGTCGATGGCCAGGATACCCGCAAAGCGACTCCGGCCGATATGGCTCGTCATATCGGCTATGTGTTTCAAAATCCTGACCGCCAAATTTTCCGGGAAACGGTCACGCAGGAAGTGGCCTTCGGGCCGGAGCAGCTGGGGCTAGCGCCTGCGGAAACTAAGGCCCGGGTGGCAGAAGCACTTGCCCTGACGGGCATTAGCGATTTGGCCGATGCTTATCCGGCTACCCTGACCAAGGGACAAAAGCAGCGGGTGGCCATCGCTTCGGCATTGGCCCTCAAGCCACGCATGCTCATTCTCGATGAGCCGACCAGCGGCCAGGATGCGGTTGAACGGGAAGCGCTGCTTAAGCTGCTGACCGGACTATGTAGACAGGGCCTGGCCGTTTTGTTGATTACGCACGATATGGAAATTTTAGCCCGTTATGTCGAACGGGCAGTAGTAATTGCCGATGGCCGCAAAGTATTTGATGGCGCCGTAACCGAGCTGTTTTCCGGCCGGTACCCTGTCGGAATATGGGGCCTGTGCCAGCCGACGGCTGCTATTATTTCCCGGGAAATAGGAATTTTTGGCGGGAAAACGGTTGTTACTGTCGATGAACTCTGCACCAATCTGCTTAAACTTGCCCGAGGTGACGGATATGGGAAAACTGGCCCCACTCACTAAACTCATTTTAACGATTGCTGTGTCGGTCTGGGCTATGCTGCTGCAGTCGCCGGCCGCCCTGGCGCTTCTTGCCGGAGCGCAATTGGCAGTTATTGGTCTGGCCCGCATCAGTAATAGCGCCCTTAAGGCCGTGGGGAGCATTTGCCTGTTTGGCGCGCTGCTGGCCGGTCTGCAGTACCTACTTGGCAGCGGTACTGTTCTGGCGGCCGTTACCGGCCTGCGCATGGTAGCCATGACGCTGGTTTTCGTCATTCTCCTGGCAACAACCCGCATCCAGGACCTCACTGCCGCGCTGGTCAGCCAGTGCCGTATTCCCTATGAATATGCCTTTATGTTTACGGCGGCGCTGCGCTTTATTCCCGACTTTCTCGCCGAGAGCAAGGCTGTGCAGGAAGCGCAGGCCTGCCGGGGCTACTCGCCTCGGGGCAACCCGCTGCGGCGGTTGGTGGCCTATATTGCCGTGGTTGAGCCGCTCGTGCTGCGGGCGATCCACCGCTCCGAGACCATGGCCATGAGCCTGGAATTGCGCGGTTTTGGCAGCAGGCAGCGCACGTTCTCCGGCAAGATCGCCCTTACCGGCCGGGACTATGCGGCTTTTGCCGGTATGCTGGTGGCGACGACAGGCATTGTGGCAGCGCGGGCGCTGGGATAGTGAATAACAAAAGCCGGCTTAAACGATAAACGTTTGTAAGCCGGCTTTTTAGCCAGATAATTGTGACAGAACGTTGTTAACGGCAGAAAAACGCCCGTTTTGCTTGGCTTAGTCTGTGGTAGAACGGTAAATATTGTGGTATAATATCTTTTGTCTGGGGCATTAGCTCAGTGGGAGAGCGCTTGACTCACATTCAAGAGGCCACTGGTTCGAAACCAGTATGCCCCACCAGGAAAATCAAGGCTTTGCGGTAACTCGCCGCAAGGCCTTTTTGCTTTTTTACAGCAACGATACAGCAACAACTAGCCGTCGGCCTTGATGCAATTCGGGGCGCCGGGGCGTTTTGCCTTTTTAACCAGCCGCGTCTGTGGTATACTGTGAAGTAGTAAGGCGATTTTGGAAAGGGTGGTGCGTATGCTCGCCGAACGCCGGCAGATTATCCGGATTATCCGGCATCTTCCCAAAGATAAACTGACCGGGCTGTTAAAATACGCCGAGGAGATGGAGGAAGAACTCACCCCGGAAGAAATAGCGGCGCTTGAGGCAAGCGAGGCCCAGATAGCGCGCGGCGAGTACGTCGATTTTGAGGAGCTATGCCGACGTGCCGGTTTATAGCATTAAATTTTTGCGGCAAGCTGAAAACTACTTTTTGCGGCTTGACCGCAGGACCCAAGCAAGGATTGTCGCCGCTTTGCGGGTATTGGCTGAAAATCCGTTCAATCCAGCTATGGACGTAAAACCGCTTGCTGGCTATCCAGGCCGGTATCGACTGCGTGTTGGTGATTATCCCCTGATATACCGCATTGACCAGCAAGAGCTGTTGATATTTATTATTACGCTTGCCCCCCGTGGGGACGTGTACAAAAAATAGCCGGCAATGCCGGCTTTTTTGCTGCCTACCCTGCGCCGTCGCTGTTCGCCAACTTCGCCTCTTTGGTGACTCGCTCATATTTTTTGATCTAAACCCGCTTAAAATCACCGGCCAAATAGGAATATCACGATCAACTGTCGAAAATCCGGTTAATTCTGAAAATGGAGGAATGGAAAAGCCTTCGGCCAGGGCCGCTTGAAGTGGCGCTCAACTCCTTTGCCGAAGGCTTTCAAAAAGGCAATTCACTGGCTTTGCGACAGATCGAAAATACATGAAAAGAAAGGATGAAAACCGGCGTGATATATGTGACCAATACCCCCAATAATGCCGGAGTGGCGATTTACGGCGATTACTTGGATTTTGAAGCGCTGTACGATGCCCTGCATACCGTTGTCGGCGACGAAGAGGAGGAGCCGGCCTTGGCGGCCGCCGGTCTTAGAGTGCTAGCGGTATGTTATGACTTGCGACACGCGCTGATGGGGCATCGCGACATCGAATTTGTCGACAATGGCATGGATGCCGACAAAATGCGGCAAATGGCGGTCATTGCCAGCAGTAAAAACGTCTATTTCAAGATTAATGTACTGTGGCCGGAAATGTTATTCGTTATGGTCGCGCTAAACGATTTTGTCAAACTTTATGCCCGCAAACAGGCCAAGACAACCGATGAGATAATGCTGAACAGACGCAACATTTGGGACGATTCGATCGCTCAGGTGCGTATGCTGCAGGCGGCGGTTGCCAAATGCCTTAAAAGCGTGGTTTCCGCCGGTGTTTACAGCCGAATGATGGGCAGCCTGAATAAAAAATACATTATGTATTACAATTATGCCACGCAGTACGTAGATTTGCTCAATTGCCGGTTTTTGAAGATGGATAAGGAAAAACGTCTGCAAAACCTATCGAAAATAGCAAAACTGCTTACCGAGCCGGGAAGTGAATATCTGGATTTGCGGAATGAGATTTTACAGGCGGCGCAAGAATATAACTGTCCAATCGAGGACATAAGGATCAATGACGTG
The DNA here is from genome assembly GCF_900102435.1 of Sporolituus thermophilus DSM 23256. Classification (NCBI taxonomy): domain Bacteria; kingdom Bacillati; phylum Bacillota; class Negativicutes; order Selenomonadales; family Sporomusaceae; genus Thermosinus; species Thermosinus thermophilus. Next base: position 83,014 of record NZ_FNBU01000006.1, read on the forward strand.
GAATATCCCGACCATATTGATTGGTGAGCATAATATGGCGGAAGGCTCATCGCCCGAAAAAAGAAACCGGATGAATTACATGCTCGTCTTTCGGATTAAAGCCGGTTAGCCGTCGGTCGATGAGCATTTCTGCCCGCTGGATGCTGTAATGGCCAAACCGCCGCCGGATGGCATCGATGGCCCGCTCCAGGTTTTCGACCTTTGTCTTATTCGGGCCAAACAGATCAAGTTGGACGTTGCCGCTTGCCGTCACCAGTCCGGCTGCCCGCACGCCCAGGCTGCGAACCGGCTTTTCCCAGCGATAGTTGGCGGTAAAGAGTTCCACGGCTTTGTGGGCAATATCGCCGGCAACGAACGTCGGACTGCCGAGCTTGCTTTGTCTTTCGAACGAGTAAAGCTCCGTATTCCGGACGCTAATTGCCACAATCGTGCATTTTAGGCCGTGTCTGCGCAAACGGGCGGCGACACTTTCGGCCAAAACATAAACAATCAGCTTGACATCTTCGATGTTAACCAGGTCCCGCACGGTCGTCGTACTGTTGCCGATGGATTTAACAATGCTTTCCTCGCCGCTATGGCGTACCGGCGATGTATCGAGACCATTGGCAAAGCTCCAAAGGGTTTCGCCCCAAACGCCCAATAGCCGCCTTAGATCCATAGCGTCGCGCCGGGCCAGATCGCCGATGGTGAATATCGCCCGGTTGGCCAGTTTGCGCCGGGTTGACCGGCCGACATACAGTAGTTCTTCCACCGGCAATGGCCACACTATCTCGCGAAAATTCTCGCGGGTAATAACGGTGGTAGCGTCCGGCTTCTGGCGGTCACTGCCCAATTTGGCAAAAACTTTGTTCCACGAAACGCCGACCGACGCCGTTATGCCCAGCTCTTCGCGCAGGCGGCGACGAATGGCGGCGGCGATCGCCTCGCCATCCCCGAACAAGCCGACCGAGCCGGTAACGTCCAGCCAGGCCTCGTCGATGCCGAAACTTTCGATCTGATCGGTATAATCGCCATATATTGCCCTGGCCAACCGGGAAAACCGCAGATACTTGCCAAAGTCTGCCGGTACCGTCACCAGGCCGGGGCACTTTTGCTTGGCCTCCCAAATGACGTCGCCGGTTTTGACCCCATAGGCTTTGGCCGGATAATTTTTGGCCAGGACAATGCCATGACGGGCCTCGGCATCGCCGCAGACGGCGACCGGTTTGTCCCGTAGCTCTGGCCGGTAGAGGCATTCGACGCTGGCATAGAAATTATTCAGATCGACGTGCAGAATAACGCGGTCCACGCTTTATCCCCCAAACGTGCTACCTTTCAATAAACCAGCGCCCCTCGTCGCAGAACAAATACACTTCTTTGCCGGCAATCCGGCAGGTATACCGCATGCCTTGCCCGCCGCCTTTGAGGGACGCGGCGGGCCGGACGTCCAGGATCCGGTCGATCGGATAGACGCGCCCATTCTTCCAGCGCAGGGACAGGGGGCGGATTTCCCCGGTTACACGATGCTCAGCCGTTATTTGGACAAAAACCTTACCCATAGCGACCTCCAAACAAAGAACATGTGTTCGATAGTATTATAAAGCAGACTTTGGCAAAAGGCAAGCAGGAAATAAAATCCAGACAGTTTCCCCAAAAAACTTCCGGATTGAGGGTGAAAAAATGCCAACCTTACTTGAGAGATACCTTGGCAGCCTGATCGGGTTAGCCGTCGGGGATGCATTGGGCACGACCCTTGAATTCAAACCGCACGGTATCTTGTGAAATGGCATCGATGCCAAAGGCTTACGTTAGGCTGGACAGACGGTTTTAGCTTTGCTCCTGTTTGATAGCCGCCTCATGATGTTTTAACTGATTTGATAGCGAAAGGTATTCTGCAGTCGTCATACTTGACACCTTTCTTCTTTTTTGATAACATCGTATTACGATGTATTACGATGCCGGGAGGAGGTAATAAATATGACCGATTTGCAAAAAATTATCGTCTCTGTACGTTTCAGTAAGCGTGAAAAAGATATTCTGGACGCATATGCAAAGCTGCACGGCAAAAAGCAATCCGACATACTACGGGAAGCTGTTATGCGAATGATTGAAGACGACCAGGACTTCCGGCTCCTAGAAGAAGCCAGGCAAAAAACCACCAGGTATGTTTCACTCAAGGAAGCGAGGAAAGAGCTTGAAGAAATGGAAGGTGCAAATCTCTGATCGGGCGCTGAAAGAGTTAAAAAAATTAGACGCGGTAAATAGAGAAATGATTTTAATTTATCTCGAAACACGAATTGAAGGAAGTAGCGATCCGCGCCGGTATGGTGAACCGCTGAAGGGGAATTTAAGTGGTTATTGGCGTTATAGAATTGGACAGTACCACATTCTTTGTGAGCTTGCAGATGAAATTGTTACAGTCTATGTAGTCACGGTCGGCCACAAATATATAGCCGGTGATCAAGGATTTTCTCCTTACCTAGTTATTTATTCGCAAAATGCTTTCTTTACTCCGTGATCCTTATCCTAACGATACGGATTATTTATAATGTGCAAGAAAATGGTTGTTTAAATTTTGGCGATAGGTCGCAAATGATGGTGTTGTCTACAAAAGGTTTTGATGACGTTATGGGAATTATTGTAAAATATTAAAGGGGATTATACGGGCAAGGACGTGAAATTATGAGAGATAGCATAGACCTAAATACTGCCCTTAATCGTACAAAAAATTTATACGCCAAACTTCCACGCATGATACGGCCACCGCAGAAATATCGTGCCATCAGCTCCCGCACACCAGAAGAAGCTAGAGCATTGGCCCGCGCAGTATACTATTCTTTGAAAAAAGCTGAAGAATCGGGTTATATTGTGAAAACGCCAGGAGGATATAAAATGTCATGGAAGCCAGAGACAAAATAATTAAAGCCGCCAATAATAAAGACCCGTTAGAACGGCAAATGACAGTAGCGGCTTTAATAGCGACTGAACTTGAGAAAAAAGGGACTAAAGTGGTCTTAGTTGGCGGATCGGCGGTAGAATTTTATACAGCCGCAAACTATTTAACCAGGGATATTGATTTTATCGCTACGAGACTTGATGGTATAAAAGAGGTTATGACTGGTTTGGGTTTTAAAAATGAAGGAGGAACATGGTATTTACCTGAAAACCCTAATATAGTAGTCGAATTTCCCAAAGGCCCGCTTGACGGAGATTGGAATAGAATACAGAATGTGACTTTGCCAGATGGAACCAGTGTTAATGTTATTGGTATTGAAGATATACTAATAGATAGGGCTTGTGCAGTGAAGTATTGGAATGATCCCGAAGAATGGATCAACTATTTAATGGTAGGGAATTTTGAACATATAGATTGGGAATATTTAAATAAACGCTCTCAGGAAATGGATTGCGTCGATATAATAAATAAAAGTAAAGAATGGGCTAAAATACAAAGGGAATCTTTCCTTAATGAAAACTTATAAATAAAACAAAAGCATAAGCGGAACTTGCCCAGCAGGAAATAGTAGCGCGGCTACTATTTCTTTTTATGAGCCGGGTTCGTTGTTAAAGGGGTTAAGCCAACCGAACCCGAATAATATTGTCACGGAATTTTTTTACGGAAATAGCTCCCGCGTTTTCGGACGTCATTGAAAGGAAGTGCATAAACCATGCGCATTTTACATACCGCCGACTGGCATCTCGGCAAAACGCTGGAAGGACGGGATCGCCAGACTGAGCAGGAACAGTTTATTGACGAGATTTGCGCTATCTGCAACGATGAAGCCATACAGCTGGTCCTGATCGCCGGCGACGTTTTTCAAAGCTATACGCCCAGCGCCGCCGCGGAAGAACTGTTTTATGCGGCGGTTGACCGCCTGGCTGATCATGGCCGGCGGGCTGTTGTCGTCATCGCCGGCAACCATGACAGCCCGGAGCGGTTATGCGCCGCCGCGCCGCTGGCCGACCGTTTGGGCATCACCATGGTGGGTCTGCCCAGCGACGAGGTGCGGCCAACGCCCGGTCGCCCCACGCAATTGGTACGCCGCATCGACGCAGGCCCGTCCTGGCTAGAAGTAGCCGTTCCCGGTTGTGACCACACCGCGGTCATTGCGGCGCTGCCTTACCCCTCGGAAAGCCGGCTGCGGGAACTGCTGGCCGCCAGCCTGGACGACAATGCGCTTGTCACCGCCTACAATGACCGCTTAGCCCATATCTTTTCCCAACTGGCCGCTCACTTCCGTAGCGATGCCGTGAACTTGGCAGTCAGCCATCTCTATGTCCGGGGCGGCATTACCACGGAGTCGGAAGAATCAATTCAACTGGGCACCGCGTATGCGGTTGATCCAGCCGTCTTCCCGACAGCCGCCCAGTATATAGCCCTCGGTCACCTCCACCGCCCGCAAAAAGTGGCCGGCTCAGCCGTTCCGGCCCGCTATGCCGGCTCGCCGTTAGCTTACAGCTTTTCCGAAGCCGGCCACAGCAAAGCGGTCTTTGTCGTTGACGCTAGGCCCGGCCAGCCGGCCCAAATCAAGGAAATCCCCCTGGCGGCCGGACGCCCGCTGGTTCGCTGGCAGGCCACCGAGGGCCTCCAGCAAGTGGAGCGCTGGGTGGCCGAAGGCCGGGATAAAAATGCCTGGATTGACCTTGAGATCCACGTTTCTTCGGCGCTATCCATGGACGACATCCAGCGCCTGCGCGGCCTGCATACCGGCTTTATCCACATCCGGCCGATGTTGCCGCAGGAAGTTGGTCAAACGCGCCTGACAGGACTCAGCAGCTTGTCCCCGGAAGAACTGTTTAAGGCTTTCTACCAACGCTGCAACGCCGGAGCGGAGCCGGACGATGCGCTTGTGCGGCTCTTTCTGGAACTGGCTGAAAGTGAGGAGAGTGAGAGCGCGTGAAACCGGTACGACTAACCATCGCGGGATTGCAAAGTTTTCGAGAAGAGCAGGTAATCGACTTTACCCGTCTGTCCGAAATGGGTGTTTTCGGCATTTTCGGCCCTACCGGCAGCGGCAAATCCACCATCCTCGACGCCATTACCCTGGCCTTGTATGGCACGGTCATTCGGGCCGAACGGGACACCCAGGGCATAATCAACCAGGCGGAAAACACTTTGACCGTGTCTTTTGAATTTGAATTGGGAACACCCGCTTGCCGCAAAACCTACCGGGCCGAGCGCCGCTACCGACGCCGAAACGATCTTTCCGTCACCAATACATATAGCCGGTTAATCGAAATTGCCCCGGACGGCACCGAAACCGTGCTGGCCGACAAAGATCGCGAGGTCAAGGCGGCCGTTACCGCGGTCCTTGGCCTTACCGCCGACGATTTTTTGCGGGCGGTGGTACTTCCCCAAGGGCGGTTTGCCGAGTTTTTGCGCTTAAGCGGGGCCGAGCGCCGGGAAATGTTGCAACGCTTGTTTGGCCTGGAAAAATACGGCCGCCAGCTGGCGGAAAAACTGTCGGCCCGTTCGGCACAGGTTGATGGAGAGTACAGCGAGGTAGTCAGTGAGCAGCGTGGACTGGGCGATGCTTCGGCGCAGGCGGTAAAAACGGCCGAACAAGCGGTAGACGCTGCCCGTCAAGCCGAGCAGGCGGCCGGGCGGCGCTTGCAGCAAGCCCAGGCCGCGTATGACGAAGCGGCAGGCATCCGCGACCTATGTCAACAGCTGGCGGAGAAAACCAAGCAACTCGAAGTTCACCGGCTCCAGGCTCAGGAAATTGCCAGTGCAGAAGCGGCGATTGCCCAGGCCGAAGCCGCCGCCCGGCTAATGCCGGTTTTAGAAGAAGCCGATGCGGCAGCCAAACGGGAAATGGACGCCGCGCAGGCGGCCGGCCAAGCCGTCCGGAAGGCCGCCGAGCTTGCCCAAAAAGTCGAAGACTATAAACAAGCCTGGCACCAGGCCGAGATCAGGCGTCAGAAAGAAAGTGAGCGGCTCATTGCCCGCAAAACCCAGCTGGAAACGTTGCTGGTGGTTGAAAAAGAAGCCGAGCGTCTAGCGCAAGAAGTGAGCGACCAGTCCCGGAAGCATAACGATTGCCTTGCCCGGCACAAAATCCTGATGGCCGATCTCGCCAATACCGAAAAAGAAAGTAAAGCGCTGGCCGAGAAGGAACAGCGCCTGAATAGTGATATCACCGCCGCTACCGTATCTGCCGCCCACCGCGCCCTGGTTGCCGACGCCGCCGCCCAGGCGGCCGCCGTGGCTACCGCGGTATCGGCCCTAAACCAGGCGGAGGCCGACCTCAAGCTTCGCGAGAAGGAGCTAACTGACGCTACCTGCGCGGCCCAAACAGCCAGTCAAGCCGTCAAAAAATTCACAGCGACCCTGGCCGCGCTTGAGGATGCCGAAAAGGAGGCCGCGGCAACCAGCCTCCCGGATATAAGCCAATTGGCGGAGCAAGAAGTAAAACTAGTGGCCCTCAAAGGCCAGGCCGAACGGCTGGCCGGCCTTGAGGAGGAACAGGAACGCTGCAAAAACGCTATAACCACATTGGACCAGGAAGCCGCTGAATTGTTAGCACGGCAAAAAACCGCTGAAGCCAGCCTCCGCGCCGCCGAAAACGAGGTTCGTGACGCGGAAAAAGCCCTCACCGAACTTGCCCTGCGCGACAAGCGGGCAATGGCCGCCCGGCTGGCAGGCGAGCTTGCTCCTGGCGCTCCTTGTCCCGTATGCGGCTCGGTCGATCATCCCTGTCCAGCGACAATGCCGGACGAAACAAAGGCCGAAGCTGACCGCCAGGTTCTTGCGGCGGCACTTGAAGCAGCGCAAGAAGCCTTGGCGGCTGCCCGCCGCACCTATGAGCAGGTGGCCGGAAAATTAATCGAAGTTCGGACCAAACGCGATCACACCGCCGAACGCCGGCAGACGCTGATTGACGACATCGCTGCCATCCGTACCCTTTTGCCGAAATGGGCGTCCAGCAAGACCGGCCTTGACTTGAAGCAGGCAATTGACACCGAACTGGCCCGGTTGACCAAACAGCGTGCCGAGCGTCAGGCCTGGGACAAAGCCCGTCAGCTGGCCCAGCAGGAGATACAGACGACCAATAAGCGCCTTGCGGATGCGCGGGCGGAATATACCGCCGCCCAACAACGCCTGGTCAGTGCCGACCAGGAATACAAAACCGCCTTGCAGCGGCGTGACGAATGCCAGACAAACCTTAATGCCGCCGAAGCCGTGTTACGGAAAACGCTGGCCGGGCTGGGCGAAAGCGTCAGCGATCTTCGTAATCAAGGGATAAAGCGCGTTCAGGCCATACAGCAGGAAATCGCCGCGAAAGACAAGGCCGCGGAAAAAGCGCGCCAGGAACTGGGATTGGTAAAAAATAGACTACAAGCTTATCAACAAAAATTAGAAGAGCTGCGTCAGCAGGAAAGCAAGCTGCAAATCGAGATTACTAGCATTAAATCACTCCTGGACGAAAAAAAGCGTCAGCTGACCGTTCGCCGCCAGGAACTTACTCAATCCACCGGTGGCCGTTCAGTTAGCGAACTACTGGCTGACATTGACCGCCAGCTGGCGGAACTGGAGCAGCTCGTCCAAGACGCGCAGCGAAAATATGAAAAAGCCGACCAGGACCATCGCCTGGCGGAAGACGAAGTAGCCCGCCTGACGACGCTAGCCAAGGCTGCCCGGGAAAGCAAGGAGCGGGCCCATAGTAACCTCACCGCCCAGCTTGCCCGTGAAGGCTTTGCGTCCGCGCAGGCTGCCCGCGCTGCCTTTATGCCGCCGGCAGACCTTGCCGCCCGCAAAGAGAAGGTTGCCCGTTATCACGATCAGGTGAGACTCCTAAACGCCGAAATAGATGCGCTCCAAAAACGCCTTGGCGGGAAAACGCTCAGTGACGACCAGTGGGAAAAGGTTGCCACGGAACTGGAAGAAGCCAAACAAGTCCGCGATATGGCCATCCGACAGCAGGCTGAGGCTGATAGAGTACTAAAAGACCTTGTCGCCAAACATGAGCGGTGGCAGGAGCTGGAAAAGCGCCGCGAGGATCTGGAAAAACAGCGCGGGCTGCTCGCAACGCTGCGCGACTTATTCCGGGGCAACCGGTTCGTGGAGTTTATCGCCCAGGAACAAATGGAGATGGTGGCCGCCGCCGCGTCCGAACGGCTCAAGCATCTGACGCGTGGCCGCTATGCCCTGGAAATAAACAGTGAAGGCGGCTTTATTATCCGCGACGACATGAACGGCGGCTGGCGGCGACCGGTGTCGTCTCTTTCCGGCGGCGAAACGTTCCAAACCTCGTTGGCCCTGGCCTTGGCACTTTCAACGCAAATACAGCTGCGCGGCAAATATCCACTGGAATTTTTCTTCCTTGATGAGGGGTTTGGTTCACTTGACCAGGTTGCCTTGGACACGGTAATGGCCTCACTGGAACGGCTGCACGGCGAAAAGCTGACTGTTGGCATCATTAGCCACATCAGCGAACTGAAACAGCGTATGCCACGCCGGTTGATCGTCGAACCGCCCGAGCCAGCTGGGCGTGGCAGCCGGGTGCGTATGGAGATGGCATGAAAAGCTGCGGCAAGATTTTCCCTTGCCGCAGCTCTGCTTTGACTGCAGTGTAATTATCGGAGCGACCGAGTGAAATTATCATCGGGATGGTGTTTTTGTTTTAACGCAACTTTTGCAGGATTTTTGAATGTGTTTTGAGAATATTTTTTATACAAGTGTAGAGACAGGTTGTAAAGGGAAAGGTTGTTTGGTACGTAATGGGAGCTGTGCACAGTGTATCAACTATACCACAAATACAAAGATCGTGACTTGGTTGTTCTTGGTTTACTGGTAACGTTAGCGATTGCCAAGAATTTGAGGATTTTTTTTAGTTTTTTGTTTTCGGGCAAAGGCTTTCCCCAATGTGATGACAGCAAATGGTATCTGACATACGCAGGCGCTATATGGCAAAATCTTACCGATGGCCTGGATATGAACGATATCTTGTATTTCGGGTATAATATCCTGCTTACGACTTTGCTTGCGATATTTAAGGATCCTGTTGTTGTCATTTTTATTCAGGCGGTTATTGCTGGCATCGGCGTTATTCTTGTATACAAAATTTCACATATATTATTCAACAGAACAACTGCGATCATTGCTTCACTCTTTTATATCAGCACCTGGGATATTACCCTGTGGTCAATGTACATCCTTTCCGACAGTTTTTTTATCAGCCTCCTGCTGCTCAGCGTATATTTGCTGATCATGGCGCTGGAAACCGGCCTGAAGAAATACAAGCTGTTGTTTGCCGCGACGGCGCTTTATATGCTGGTGTTTAGACCAACGGGGATTATATCGCTGGTTTTTATCCTCATATATCTTGCAATCAGGGTGGAGAAGAAATCACTTGTCCAACTTATAAAAAATCACCGGTGGGTCATCGGCGGCGTTTTGGCGGTAGCCGGTCTTGTTGGTGTTTATCTGGTTACGGGCAATAAATTCGATCCTTTTATCAATTCCCTGCAATTTAATGCTAAAAAGGTACTGTATAATGTTTATGCCAAGGGCTGGATCTATGATAAGCCGACAGTCCACGACTATTTTTTCCGGTCGGATTATAAAATAAACATCTGTAATAGCCTGGTTTTAAGTTATTTAATAAACAACTGGCAACATGTCTTGATACTGTACGCCAAAAGGGCAGTTGCCTTTCTCGGGCATTGGGTATGGAAAACGGATTTGTCAAGTGTTGCCGGCGTAATGATGTTTGTCAGCAATTTGGTGCCGACGGTGCTGTTTTTTACCGGAACGATTGCGGCTATTCGTAACCGCCTGTTTAAAAAAGCGGCGGTCGTGTGGCTGGTTATCCTCGCAATATTTATTTTTTGTGTTTTGGTGTTTATTGACTGGATGTACAGGTACAGGGCGCCGGCCATTCCTTTTATTGCCATTGTTGCCGCATATGGAGCCGATAGGATCATTCACGGGACTTTAATCATTGTGAAAAGATATGGGGATGCTGCTAAATGGAAAAAGGGAAAATGTTAATTGTAATTCCGGCTTTTAATGAGCAAAACAATATCTTGAGAGTGATCGATGATGTTCAAACCAGTCTTCCCGATGCCGATATCCTCGTCGTTAATGATTGTTCCGTCGATAAAACTTCGGCAATTGCCCGCACGGCGGAAGGGGTCAAAGTGATTGACCTGCCTTACAATCTGGGGATTGGCGGCGCAGTCCAGACCGGTTTCAAATACGCGCTTGCCAAGGATTATCGGTATATGGTCCAGATTGATGGCGACGGGCAGCATATTCCCAAAGAAGTAAATAAACTGGTGCTTGCGATGGAACGGACCGGCTGCGATATGGTGATCGGTTCCCGCTTTTTGGATATAAAGTCTTATCGCACTACCTGGGCGAGAAGGCTTGGCATTAAGTTATTTTATTATTTGTTTAGGATTTTAATCCGGACAAAGATTACCGACAGTACTTCCGGGTTTCGGCTGTACAACAGAAAAAGCATTGAAGTATTGGCGAAATACTATTCGAGCGATTATCCCGAGCCAGATGCCATTGTCCTTCTTAAAAAGCATGGCCTTCGTATCCATGAGGTGGGCGTCGAAATGAGGGCGCGCGAGTATGGCGAGTCCTCGATTACACCGCTGAAGAGCCCCTACTATATGGCAAAAGTTATATTATCAATTCTCTGCTCTTGTACCCGGACAAGGTGGGAATAAACAATGGAAGGGTTAATGCTGCATAAGATTCAACTACTGGGAATAGCGTTCAGCCTGGTCATCATTGTTTCAGTATTTTGGCTGATCAGGGCCCGCATGCTGAAAGAAAAATATTCACTGGTGTGGCTGCTGATCGGATTGTTTTTGCTGGTTGTTTCCGTTTTCAAGGATCTGCTGGATTGGTTCGCACGCCTGATCGGGGTCGACTATTCTCCGTCTGCGTTTTTTGCCCTGCTCATTGCCTGCGCTTTCTTGTTATTATTAAACATTAGCGTCAGTATTTCGGACTTAAAAAATCATAACAAAACTCTTACCCAGGAATTGGGTTTAACCAAACTCCGGCTGGAAGAACTTGAAAAGAAAATAGAAAAGGCGGGATTATGATAAGTTATTTGATGCTTTTTGCCAGTGTAACAATGACCGTGGTCGCCAGTACATTGCTGAAAATCGGCAGCAGGACGGTTAACTTCGACGGGGGCCTGTTTAGTATTGCTATGGGATATATGACTTCGCCGGTCATCGTCTTGGGCTTTGCCAGTTATGCCTTGGCGGCCATACTCTGGGTATACTGCCTGTCGGTATTTGATCTGAGCCATGTTACCTTTGTGTCAAGCTTTCAATATGTTTTGCTAATGGCGGTATCGATTTTCGTGTTTCATGAGCAGATCAGCTTGATGAAGTGGGCTGGCTGCATTTTTATTATCATCGGCGTATTTTTGTGGCTGAAAGGATAAAGACGAATGTTTAGCTGTACTCCGTACACCGCGGCTATGAAGGATGAGTGGGATCGGTTCGCGCTCTCCCGCGGCACGATTTTTCATACTATTGCCTTTCGACAAATCCTGTTAAGTGCTTTTGACTATCAGTGCGGCTATCACGCCGTTGTTGACGGCGCGGGCCGCATCCGCGCGCTGTTGCCGCTGGTTATCGGCCGGGATCTCCGATGGAAAAAGGCCGGGATTTCATTGCCGTTCGTAAACTATCTCGACATCTGCGCCGACAGCGAGGATGCCTGGCAATTTGCCATAAATTGCATCCCGGAAATACAGAAAAAGTACCGCCTGGATTATTTGGGGCTAAGGCTAAAGAACCAGGATTTGGACAGCGCGGGCTGGCAGGTAAACCTTCAGCATCATACTTTTGTGCTGCCGCTTTTTGATGACGAGGAGAAGATATTGGCGCTATCTACCGCCAGCAATCGCAACCATGTACGCAAGGTTTATAAAAACAACTGGTTTGCCGTTTCGTTTGACCCTCATCATTTGGACGACTTTTATAAAGTTTATGTTATCAGGATGAAGCAGCTCGGGTCACCTGCCCCGGACATTCGCTTTTTCAAACTTTTCTTCGAGCAGTTGCCCGAACATGCTTTTCTGCTCACCGTGCTTGACCGCGAAACCGGAAAGGTGATTGGCGGCATGCTGCTGCTATTAAGCACGGGTAATGCAACCGTCTATTATCCATATGGGGCGACGCTTGTAGAGTATAACCGAAAGTACATAAATAATTTTATGTACTGGGAAGCGGTGAGGTTTGGCATCCGCAAGGGAATGAAGCATCTTGATCTTGGCCGGTCGCAGACCGGATCGGGCACGTATAAATACAAGGCGCAATGGGGAGCCGAAGCAAAGCAGCTCAAGTACCTGGTGTATGATGGCGGCCGCGAAGTTTCTGGCCCGCCCGACAAAAGTAGCGTCAGTATGTTCGTTAACCTATGGAAGGTCGCGCCCAAATTTCTTACCGACAGGCTGGGCGGACAGTTGATCAAGTATATTCTGCCCTAATCTATAATAATTTACTGAATGGCGGAGGAGACAATGAGCAATAATTGGCAGCGTTATTTTGACCAAAAGGCGCAAACTTATGGGGCATCGGTCAAAGCATCCGATTATTTTGACGATGCCAGTTTTTTTATGCAAAGGGACAACATCTTACGTTGGCTGGGGGAATTAAGAGGTAAGGAAATCCTTGACGCCGGCTGCGGCGTGGGCGCTTTCAGCGAACCGCTTACCGGGCAAAACACGGTTTACGGGGTGGACTTCTCGGAAAAAAGCCTTGAGTTTGCTGCTGCCCGGGGACTGAAAGTAATACCGGGCGACCTGATGACCTTACCTTTTACCGATAATAAGTTTGACGTGGTCTTGTGTATTGGTGTAATACAATTAATTGAACAATACAAGCCGGTTATCGCCGAACTGGCAAGAGTCACAAGGCCGGGAGGAATACTGCTGGTGCAAACTTTGCATAAGCGTTCGCTGCAGCGCAAGGTTCTCGGGTTATTTGAGCCGAAGAAGTTTGACCGGATGTATGACATGGACGAACTAAAGCAGTCATTCACTGACTGTGGCTTGGAAGCTATGGAATTTCTCAAGATGTATCATCCTTTTAAGTTTGTAAGCCAAAGCGGCGACGTCGGGGCATGGTCCGATATCTTCTGTACTTCATTCGCGATCAAAGGGAGAAAGAAAATTGGCTAAACCGGCAAGCGAAGTCAGCGTTTATAATTTGCTTACTTTTGATATCGAAGAATGGTTTCATGCCAATTATGAGCACATAAATCCTGCTGACTACAGAGGCAAAGGCTCTAATTTCAGGGCCCAGGTGGACATGCTGCTCCAGTTATGCAGCGATGCGGGCTGCAATGCCACTTTTTTTGTCCTGGGTTCTATCGGTGAAGATTATCCCGATGTTGTGAGGAAGATAGTGCAGGCAGGGCATGAGGTTGCCGCACACGGCTATGGCCATCACCTGGCTTACAAGCAGACATTTCAAGCGTTTAAAGCGGATGTGCAAAAAGCGGTGGCTATTCTGGAGGATATCACCGGCACTAAGGTTTTAGGATATCGGGCGCCATCATGGTCGATCGTGGAAAGTAACCTTCATTATCTTGAAGCGCTGGAAGAGTTGGGCCTAATGTATGACGCCAGTATTTTTCCGGTCAAAACCTTTCTTTACGGTATTCCGTCGGCTCCCACCGACATTCATAAGCCAAGGGTAAACGGTAGGGAGCTCGGTATTTGGGAGGTACCCACGTCGGTAGTGAGTCTCTTTGGGCGGAATATCGGCTACTCCGGCGGATTTTACTTTCGGTTTTTCCCGGCATTCTTGATCAAAAAAGCCATTCGCGCGGCCAACCGTAAGGGCAGGAGCGTCGTTGTCTACCTGCACCCGCGCGAGCTCGATTGCACGGAACGAAGGCTAATCCTTCCGTGTAAAGAAGCTTTTATACACTATTACAATATCCGGGGAACAAAAGCCAAGCTGGAAGATATAATGATGAGTTTCAGCTTTACGTCGATTGCCACGCAACTTGAGCGCCTGGCGACCACTGCCCAAACCGCCGATCGACAAGAAAGTTTAGTGGCAACCAAGCCCAGCCAATTTTAGAAAATAGTGAAGGTATTTGCAAATAGGCAAAGAAAAATAAAATTAAGAGAATTAGTCCAAAACAGCTGCCGTTTATAAGCGCAAGCGAATGGAGGGATCTCATATGCTGAAACGGCGTTTGGGCCGAACCGGGCTGGAAGTTACAGAAATTAGTTTCGGGGCGTTGCCTATCCAGCGTTGTACGATGGAAGAGGCCGGGCCAATATTGCATGCTGCCCTGGATGCGGGGATTAATTTCATTGATACGGCGCGCGCTTATACCGATAGCGAGGCCAAAATCGGGCAGCATATTGCCGGACGTCGGCGCGAGTTTTATCTGGCAACCAAGAGTATGGCCCGCGATAAGGAAGCCATGGCCAGGGACATTGACCTTAGTTTGAAAACAATGCGGACCGATTACATTGACCTGTACCAGCTACATAATATAAAGACCCGGGCTGATTTTGAGGCGGTTATGGCGCCTGGCGGCGCCCTTGAAGCGCTCAGGGAGGCCAGGCAAGCGGGAAAAATCGGTCATATTGGCATAACCGGGCATAACGTGGAGCTTTTGGCGGAAGCGATAAAAACCGGTGAGTTCAGTACGGTGCAGTTTCCGTTTAACTTTATCGAGACCAGGGCGCTTGATGTGCTTTTCCCGTTGGCCAGGTCGCTGGATGTTGGCTGTATCGTGATGAAGCCGCTGGGCGGCGGACAGGTTAAAAATGTTGAACTTGCCCTCAGGTTTATTCTCGAACAGGATATTGCCGTCGCCATTCCCGGTATGGACCGCGTTGAGCAGGTCGCACAGAATGTGCAAGTGGCGAAGAGTTTCAGGCCGCTTACGGATGAGGAACGGGCGGTACTCGCAGCCGAAGCGCAAGTTATCGGGCCCAATTTCTGCCGGCGCTGCGGTTACTGTTTGCCATGCACGGCAGGGATAGATATTCCTACGGTGTTTATTTTCCATTTGCAATATGTATCTTATGGGCTAAAAGAGGCCATCCCCATGCGTTATGCGGCACTGAAAGCGAAAGCCTCGGACTGCACCGGGTGCGGCGTATGCGAAAAGCGCTGCCCGTATAACCTGGCGATCCGCGAGCGCATGCGGCAGGTGGCTAAAGATTTGGGTTAAGGACAGCAGCAAAAAGCCCTGGTTTCCGGACTTCAGCCGGAAACCGGGGCTTTGCTTGTTGCCGGTACAAAGCCGGAATTTTATAACAATTCTTTGCCCATGGTTTGTTTTAGAAGTTAAGCATAGCCTGTGTTATAATAGGAACTATGAAAAATTTCACGAAACCGGATACATCAGGCCGAACGGAGCGATGACAATGTTGTTTGATACCCATATGCATACCAAGTTTTCTACCGATTCGCGGATGACTATAAATCAGGCTATGACCAAAGCCGGTGAGTTGGGCTTGGGAATTACGATTACCGAGCACATGGACCTTGATTATCCTGAGCCGCAGGCCTTTATTTTTAATCCCGCGGCATATTTCGCCGAGTATGAAAAATACCGCAGCGAGCAGGTTCTGCTTGGTATCGAGATTGGTATGCGGCCTGGCCTGGAGGCCGACAACCGGCGGATTGTCAGGGACTATCCATTTGACTATGTCATTGGTTCGATCCATGTCATTGACAATATAGACATTTATTGCGCCGAGTTTTATAACTTGCGGACGAAAGCTGAAGTTTACCGCCGGTATTTTGATGCGATGGCCGAGTGCCTGGAGTCTTATGAATTTATTGACAGTCTGGGGCATATCGACTATATTGCCCGGTATGCCCGGTTTGCTGATCCTGAAGTCTATTATCACGAGTTTCCGGAGCTCATTGACCGGGTGTTGGCTGCCGCAGCCCGGCGGCAATTGGCTTTGGAGATCAACACCCGACGGTTAAACCGGGAGGAGACGGTAAAGGCGCTTGTTCCGGTCTACCAACGGTTTTACGAGCTGGGCGGGAGACTGGTAACCATTGGTTCGGACGCGCATACTCCCGGCGATATCGGCAAGGGTATGGACGTGGCCCTGGCCATTGCCGATTATTGTCACCTTCGGCCGGTCTGGTTTAAAGACCGGAAAATACAATATGTGAAAAAAAACTAAAAGACAGCCTGGTAACGGCTGTCTTTTTACGTTAGCCTGGCAGATTCGAGTGGTTGCTTTGCCGGTGTGAGGCGCCTAGCGCAGGCCCGTATTCCGGACCAGGGTGCGTGCCAGATGGGGGCGGTTCATGGTATACAGGTGTACACCGTCAATGCCGTGAGCAAGGAGGTCTTCGATCTGGCGGCTGGCGTACTCAAGGCCCGCCTGTTCCATTGCTTCTTTTTGGTGACCATATTTGTCCATCAGCTTAACCAGCGCCGGCGGCAGCGTAGCGCCGCAGAGCGAGCAGATGCGTTCCACCTGGGGGCGGCTGAAGACGGGCATGATGCCGGCCATGACAGGAACGTCAATGCCCAGCGCCCGGGCGTCTTCCAGGAAGCGATAGAGCATGGCGTTGTCGAAAAAGATCTGGGTGATCAGGAAATCGACACCACTGTCCACTTTTTCTTTAAGAAACCGTAGATCGTCCTCCCGGCTGGGGCTTTCCAGGTGCCCTTCAGGGTAGGCGGCTGCGGCGATGCTGCAGGGACGGCGCTGCTGGCGGATAAAGCGGATGAGGTCTTTGGCACGGTAAGGGGTGGGGGGAATAGGGGCGTCTTTTGGAGGGTCGCCCCGTAAGGCAAGGATGTTTTCAATGCCCTGAGCGGCAAATTCGTGCAAGATTGCCTGAATGGTCGCTGCGGTGGCGCCGACGCAGGTAAGGTGCCCCAGGGCGGGAATGCCGTGGTCATGCTGGATGTGTCGGGCTACTTCCAACGTGCGGCCCCGTGTGGAACCGCCTGCGCCGTAGGTAACGCTGATAAAATCGGGCTTTAGCGCTTGCAGTTCTTCAATGCATTGGAAAATGGACTCCAGGGGGGAAGCTGGTTTGGGCGGGAAGGTTTCAAAGGACACGACAGGGCGTTTTTGAGCGAACAGCTGGTGTATCAACATGGGCGGCATCCTTTCTTGGCGTTATTTTTTGGCGCAGGTTTTGTCCAGGGGGGCCAGCCGGGTGCTTCCGACGGCGCCGAGGTGGTCGCCGATAATAAGGTAAAATAAAAGCGTCTCTTTCCGAGAGGAAAGAGACGCCATATTATGGCAGCCATACCTTTCCTCTCATCTTCCAGAATCCGAAGATTCTGCTGGATTTGGCACCAGACGCATTGTTGCCGGTTGCCGCGGTTTCACAGGGCCAGTCCCTCCACCGCTCTTGATAAGAGTACACGGTATACAACTTTTGGAAGTTGAGATTAATATACGCCAAAAATGTATTTTCTGTCAAGGGGTTTATCACTAAACAAACAGGCTTTACGCCAATAATAGCGTAAAGCCTGTTACCATCTTATTTGGAGTAGAGAATTAAAGCGATGTATTCAAGATCTTCCGTACCGGTATTTTCAATGGAGTGGGACTCGCCGTCGGCCGTAAAGACGACGTCGCCGGCTTGGACCTTAACCAGCGTGCCATTATCGTTGACCAGGCCTTCGCCTTTAAGGATGTAGTAAGTCTCAGCGTCGCCATTGTGTTGGTGGTAACCGATAGAGCAGCCCGGCTTGAGAATGCTGTGGGAGAATAACCTGCCTTTGCCTTGCAATTGTTCCATGTCCAACAGTTTAGTCCCAATTACTTCGCCCTTGCCGCCGAACCGGTTGGCGGCAACCTCGGTGACTAATTCGCCGGCCCGTTTAATCATGCTCTCAACTCCCCCTAGATATGTATTATTTGAATTTTCTCTACGTAACCTCTTAATTCCTTTAATGAGTACCGGATTTACTATTTTTTACTAGGATGCAAGATATTGGTTTAACAGACGTGATTTGCTAAAGCGCTGCCAGTGCGCTTGCGCCTAACATGTCTCACGGGCGATTGTATGCTGGGTTTTCAGTGTTATCATACCAAGCGAAATATTTCTCCGTATATCGGCGGCCCGATTCTACCAATGCTTCTTTTTTAGCAGAATCAATTCCAAAATCCATAGTCTTTACTCCTAGTGTATCAATATAGATAGTCCGGTGCCAATCATCGCTATGTAAATGTTGGTTCTGCTGGCTTTCCAAAATAGTTTCGATTAGGCTCCATGTATAGGCAAAAAAGTCGTTTATATCATGGCGAGGTGGTTCAGCATGATCCCGGAATATGGCGATTTCGCTCCCGGAAACCAAACGAAAGCCAAGGGTTTCCTGGTTATAAACATATGGACTAATTTTCTTACCTTCCTCCTGTAGTTGTTGATTATGTTTTTGATAATAGTCAGGTGTTGTTGAAAAACGTTCGACATATTTTCTCCGATCGAAAAGCTTAATTGGGAAATTATCAAGCACTCCGCCATCAACATAACAATCTCCACGGGGGCTGCGCTGAGCTGTGAAGACAAATGGTATTGACATTGATATGCGGACTGCATCAGCAACACACATTCGCGGCGTATGCTCGTGGGAAAAGACTTCCGCAAATTTCGTTGATAAGTTTGTGCCTATAAAATACAAGTCTTTAAAATTATTCGTTTCTTTTAACTTTTGAATATCATGAAAGGTTGCCTCACTGTTTCCGGTTTTAGCACTAATTAAATTTCCCACCCATTCGCGGAAAAAATTACCTCGGTACCACCCAAATTGGGAGATTAATCTACGCGTGTCTCGAATAATTCCCCACGTATCATCTAAAAATTGGCGAAAGTGCAATTCACTTATAATGTTTTTAATTTCTTTTGCGGTGTAATTTAAGCCGACCAATAAAGCAGCTATTGCACCAGCCGAAGTACCACCGACTCGCTTAATGTTCGGCAAGATCTCTTTTTCTTTTAGCACTTCGAGAGCACCGCTGTACGCTATTCCCTTAACACCGCCGCCTTCAAACACTAAATTGCGAAAATGGTAGGACACGATAACGCTCCTCCCCCTAAATCGGTTTTTATAAAAAAATATTACCAGTTTACCCCAGTGATACCATTGCCTCACTTTTTTTAGCTGATCCGGGGTCAGCTCGGGGATTTTTACAGTTGGCATCGGCCTGGCGGCGCACGCATAAATAAGAATAGCAGCCGTGATTGGCTGCCATGTTGGTTACTTACCGAAAGTCATGATCGCAGAGGATTATATCCGGGTTACTGCCTTGCATCATTTCGCCATGTATCAATTCAAGAACTTCCAGGAAGTGCTCCGCCTCGCGCCGGACATGATCGGCTAATAGCGGCGGGATTAGCGAGAGTACGGCGCACTGTTTGATAAGCTCTTCTGCGGCTGCTTTAAAATCGCGCAGGCGTATTGTAGCATCTGTTACTTCTTTTTCAAAACGTATGAAGTCGGGGGTTGGGCGGAAGTGCCACAGCATGCTGTCGAAGTCACGGGCATGCAATTGCAGCTGGTCGAACTTATTGCTGAGGACATTGGTTTTGTCGATGAATTCGCGCTCAGAAGGGTCGAGCAAACCACGGATGAATTTTAAATGATCAGCCATAATCCTGAGCCAGAATACGTTTTCGCTAACGATAGCATCTACAGGATACCGCATTTCCCCATTGCGGATTTTTTCCAGTATTTTGTAGAAGTACAGCGCTTCACGGGATATGTGGTCAATTAATAAGGGATAGTTAGAACCACCGCGGAGTTTACATTCGATAAGCAGGTGAAGGAGGTGCCGTTTAAAGCTGAAGATGTTTTTAACAGCGGTTAAAACTTGTTTCACGAAGCTGCGAAAATGATCATCGCATTGAACTTGGCAGGCCTGCTTTTCCAGCTCGGCAAAACAGTCATAGAACCGTTGGGCTTCTTCAATTAATGCGGTCTGGTCGCACGGCAGGCCTAATTTAATAAAAAGAGAATGTTCTTTCATTATCCGAAGCCAAAACCTAATTTCATGGATGGTAAGGGGAACAAAGGGTTCCACTTCCCGGCAAAAGATATCCATATAATTTTCCCACCTTTGCAAGAAATTGTTTAGTATATTTTATGTTGTTCTACATAAGCAGGTGTCTAGCCGTATAACGCGAACCAAACAAGTAAAATCCAGCTATTGCCGGGCCGAAGCGGTTGCCCGCTTTTTTAACCAAGCAACTATAAAGTGTTTGCCAAAAGGATATAAGAACAAAGGTTACGACGTTCGAGGAAGGTAATTTACCGCGGAAACTGTCCTGGTAAGCCTCAAGCAGCAGTGAGCAGGCCCACCGGCGCGCCGCTAATGAAGCAGTCGCGCCGGTTATATTTTTGGCAGGGGAGGAAACAATATCCATGACAATGTTTATGGGGGTGACGGCTGCCGATGGAGACCGTTTTTACGAAAGCATATCGCGCGTTTCGCAATTTTATTGTCTACCAGCCGCCCCGCCAGCAGCCTCCGTTCGTGCTTGACGAGAGCGAATCCTATGAACGCGAGCCCGAAGCGGATGCAACCGCCCCGCTGGCCGATGCCGCCGCCCAGCTTGCCACCTTGCTGGACTATGCCCGCGATTTACGCCGCGTCATGGAGAAAGCCCACGCCGCCTTAAGCCGCGCGGATGGAAAACAGCGTCTTGCCAACCTGGCCCAGGAACTGGAATTACTCGAACAGCGCCGGCAGGAACTGACGCCTATCCGTCTCGCCTATGACAGCGGCTCGCCGCCGCTCAAGCGCACCGTAAGCGCCAGTCTGACCGAGAACGAGAAAATCCTGCGCGAGCTGTACAGCCTGCCGGAAAACAAAGACTTTATTCTCCGCCAGTTTGAAATTCCGGCGCCAAAACCAGTCAAGGCCATGCTGGCGTTTCTCGACGGCATGGTGGACAACAAGGCAATCACTCTCTCGATCCTCCAGCCCCTGCAGCTACTATCCGGTACTGATGCCTTTAACGCCGGCGACGCCGAAAATATTGTCCGGACGCTGAACGAGTATTTACCTAACAACGAAATTAAGGTGCTGACTGAATTTGCCCAAATTGCCAAAGGAATCAATGACGGCGATACCGTGTTGTTTCTTGACGGCGCCAACCAGGCCCTGCTCCTGGGCAGTAAAGGCTTTGCCAAGCGCAGCGTGGGCACGCCGCGCATCGAGCAGACGGTGCGGGGGGCGCAGGCGGCGTTTACGGAAAACCTGCGTACCAACACCAGTCTGATCCGGACCATTTTTCCAACCAGCGAGCTGGTGACCGAAATCTTTACCGTTGGTGACCGCGCGCCTGTAAAATGCGCCATCATGTACCTAAAGCCGGTAGCCAACCCCAAGGTAGTAGCCGAGCTCAAGCGCCGCCTGACAAGTATCACGACCGACTATATCAGTGATATTGGCGTCTTGGAACAGTTCATCGAGGACCACCCCAGCATCCCCTTTCCCCAGATGTTGTCGACCGAGCGGCCCGACAGGGCGGCGGTCCATCTGGCCGAAGGCCGGATTGCCTTGCTGCTGAACGGCATACCCTTTGCGCATATCCTCCCGGTCAGTTTCTTCTCTTTTTTTCATTCCAACGAAGATTACGGCCTCAAGTTTCCGGCCGGCAGTTTCATGCGTGTCCTGCGTCTGTTAGCCGCATTTCTGTCGGTAACGCTGCCGTCTTTATACATTGCCATCAACTATTTCCACCAGGAAGCGCTTCCCACCGAGCTGGCCCTGGCCATTGCCGGCGCGCGCGAGGCCGTGCCGTCGCCGGCATTATTTGAAATTGTGCTCATGGAGTTTTCCTTTGAACTCATCCGGGAAGCGGGACTGCGAATTCCCGGCATGCTGGGGCCAACGATAGGTATTGTCGGCGCCATTATCATCGGCCAGGCGGCGGTAGCGGCCAATATCGTCAGCCCCATTATGGTAGTCATCATCGCCATTACCGGTCTGGCCTCCTTCGGCACTCCCGACTACCGGATGGCTTTCGCCTTCCGCTTAATCCGGTTTGTCTACCTGGTCTTCGCTGCAATCTTCGGTCTGGTCGGCCTGGCGGTCAGCCTGCTATTGACGACGGCGATCCTTTGTACCATGAAATCTTTTGGCGTGCCCTACATGGTACCAATCGCGCCCAAGGTGACGCCCAACCTGGACGTGGTTATCCGGGGCAGCGTCTTTAAGCAGGAGCGGCGCCCGGATGCTTTGAGTCCGCAGGACAGCCGTCGTCAGCCAAGCATCAGCCGCCCCTGGACAATGGAAAAACCGGTCGGGAAGGAGGACGAGCCATGACCTACGAACCAGGGCGAATGGGCATTGCCGAAGGAATGGCCTTGGCGTTCATCCTTACTATTCCGCGCCTCTTTATCACTGTTCCGGCCGAAATGCTCGATATTGCCGCCGGCCTGGCCTGGCTGATGCCGCTCGCGAGCGGCATCGGCGCGTTTGCGGGCTGCTGGTTGCTGGTCTTTGTCCTCAGCCGCCTGCCCGGTTATGATCTGGTTGGCGCTGCTTATCATCTGCTCGGGCGGGCGGGGGGCTTCTTGGTCGGTTTGTTTTACGTCGGCTACTTTTTCCTTGACGCCGTGCTGCTCCTCCGCCAGTTCGCCGAAAACACTTTGCTCACGGCTCTGCCGCTCTTGGAGTTTAGCATAGCTGTCGCCGTTTATGCGCTGGTAGCCGGGGTACTGGTCTACATTGGCGTCGAGGGGATTGCCCGCACCACTTACCTTCTAATGCCGCTGGGCAGCGTTCCGCTCCTGGTCGTGCTTGCCCTCCTTTTCCCGTTTTATAATGTTTACCACCTCTTGCCCTGGCAGGGGACAGGACTGGGGGCGGTCATGCCGCCTGCCCTGATTGGGGCAGGTTATAACAGCGGGGTACTGGCACTTTTCATTTTGGCCAAGGCGCTGCAAGACCTGCGGACGGTAAAGGCTGCCACCCTGTACGGCCTGGGCGCTTCGATAGCGCTTAAGGCGCTATGTACTTTTATCTTTACCCTGGTATTCGGGTACACGACCGGGCGGGAAAAGATGTTGCCTTTTTATGAGATGGCCCGGCTGGTATACCTTGGCCGCTATGTGCAGCGCATCGAAGCGCTTTTTATTCTGCTGTGGGTGATGTACGGCATATTGGCCATTGCGGCCAACCTGTTCATGGGGCTGTATCTCGTGGCGCGCCTTTTTGGCCTGCCCGCCATTCGGCCGCTCATTCCGGTAGCGGCGCTGACCGTTGCGTTCTTGGCTATGATCCCGCAAGATATTACCGATACCGTAACCCTTGACACCGTCTTTATCCAGACCTATGCGGCAGCGGCGATTTATGCCGTGCCGGGCCTCTTATTGGCCGCGAGTTGGCGGAAAGACCGCCGGAAGGGGGCGAAAGGATGCGCCGGTTAGCCTTATTCATCATGCTCATGGTCTGTTCGGCCGTTGCTGCTGGCTGCGCTGGCGCGCGCGAAACCGACGAAATTGCCTATGTGCTGGCCATCGGCCTTGACAAGGGCGATGAGCCGGGAAAAATTCGCGTTACCTATCAGATTGCTGTGCCCCGTACCCTGGCCGGCGGTTCGCAGGCAGGGGGCGGCAAGAGCGATCAGAGCAGCGTCCTCATTACCCTGGAGGCGCCGTCGCTGGCCGAAGCGCGCAATCTCCTGAACTCAGCCGTTTCCCGCATTCCCAACCTGTCGCACACCAAAGTGTTTATCTTTGGCGAGGAGATAGCGCGCGCCGGGGTGGCGGACGTGCTGGGCCCGCTCATGCGCTTTCGCGAGTTTCGCGGTTCGATGTTTGTCATGATCGCCAACGAAGACACGGCCCAGCATTTTATGGAAAAAAACAAACCCAAGCTGGAAATCCTTACGTCGCGTTTTTATGAAAACATGCTGCTCGGAGGGGAAGAGACGTCCTATTATCTGCGCACCAATTTGCATGATTTCTATTTACAATATAAGACTGGCAATATGGCCCCTATCGCCGTTTTAGCCGGGGCGCCGAAAGAAGAAGAAAACGAAGAAGCGCCGGTGCGGCAGGCGCGGCCGCCGGCGCGGGCCGATGAGTATGTGGGCCACACGCCACGCGTGAAATCTACGGAAACGGCGGCGGAGGCGCTGGGCACGGCGGTGTTTGTCCGCGACCGGATGGTGGGCAAACTGACAAACCAAGAGACGCGCATGATGGCGATTCTTACTAACCAATTTCGCCGCGGCTTTCTGGTTTTTGACGACCCCCTGGAGCCGGAAAAAATCGTCCACGTCAACGCGCGCTTGGGCGAGCCGACCAAAATTGCCGTCAACTTTGTCGACGGCCGGCCGGTCATCGACATTTCCGTCTTTCTGGAGGGGGAAATCACGAGCATTTCCAGCGGCATCAACTATGAACAGCAAGAGTATCGGAGCCTGCTTGAAGCGCAGGTTTCCCGGCTTATCGAGCGCGAAACGGGGCGGACGCTGCACAAGCTCCAGAGCTTGGGGGCCGACGTTATTGGCTTTGGCTACCGGGCCCGCCGGCATTTCGCCACTTGGCAGGAATGGCAGGCCTTTGACTGGGCGGCGGCTTATCAGCAGGCGACCTTCCGTGTGCAGGTCAAGACGGAAATCCGCCGCCACGGCTTGATGTGGCGGACTTCGCCGGTTAAATGACGGCGCGGAGGTGCTGGATATGGATTATCTGTACGGGCTGGCTGTTGGACTCGCATGCATCCATGCCCTGACTTATGCCCGCTGGCTGAAAGCGGGCGGCAACCGCGCGGGCGCCTGGGGGGTCTTTGCGCTGACAATGGTTTGTCTGGGCCTGTATGTGTACGTTGTGGTGCGCTAAGGGATCTTTTCCGAACTTTGGCAGGAACAAAACGAGCGGCTTGTAGAATAAAAAAATGCGGTGGCAACGTTTGACTAATCATGACAACCTCAGTCTGGATGATGCAAAGGAGTCGAAGATGCAGCCACTCATCAAATGGCCGGGCGGCAAAGCACGGGAGTTTCGTTACATCGAACAGCTAATCCCGCCGTTTGACCGGTATATTGAGCCGTTTTTCGGCGGCGGCGCCGTTTATTTCCGGCTGGAACCGCAGCGGGCGCTTGTCAACGATATCTCGGCTGACTTGATGCAATTTTACCGCTTTGTTCGGGACGGTAGTGAGCGCTTTGCTACCTGTCTACGGACTTTTGCGCTCTATTGGGGCAGGATGGCTGAATTTACGGCTATGCTATGGCCTGATGCGGCAGCGGTGTATCACCAGTGCCGCGCGAGTGCGCTCAAGCCTGATGCTTTAAATCCCTTGATAGAAGCAGTGCTGGCGAAGCGGCGCCAGCTTTTCCGGGAATTGTTTGACAGCGAGCTGTTTGTGGATCACACGCGTTTTGCCGCGGTGCTATGCGTCAGTCTTGTCGATAAGCTGCGGCGGCTGCTTAAGCTGGAGGTGGCGTTAGGGCGGCCGCTCAGCGACGGCGAATTGTACGCCAACCTGGAAACAGGGCTGCGTAGCGGTTTTTACCTGCATTTTCGCGGTCTTTATAACGACGCCGCCCTCGGCCGGCCGCTGCCGCGGAACCTGGCGCCTGAAGAGCGGGCGGCTTATTTCTACTTTATCCGCGAATACTGCTACGGCGCCATGTTTCGCTACAATCACGCCGGCGAGTTCAATATTCCTTATGGCGGGATGGCCTATAACGGCAAAGATTTCGGCAAGAAGATTAACCGGTTGCTAGCGCCGGCGACGGTGCGCTGTCTGGCCGGGGCTGAGCTCTATAACCTCGATTTTGCCGATTTTCTCGATGCAGCGCGCCCGACGGACCGCGACTTTGTCTTTCTCGATCCGCCGTATGACAGCGACTTTGCCGATTACGAGGGCCGGACGTTCACGCGCGCCGACCAGCGCCGACTGGCTGAACGGCTGTATTGTCTGGACGCGCCGTTTATCCTGATTATTAAAAATACCGACTACATCCGTACGCTTTATACCGGCCGATCCAACCTAACCATCGTGTCTTTTGATAAACAGTACGCGTATAATGTCCGGCGCCGTAACAACCGTCAGGCTAAGCATTTGATTATTACCAATATCGTCTAGTAAGCGACAAAAAGAGCCGTCCAGGCAAGGACGGCCTCTTCTGGCGCGGATCAGGCGCGGGCGTAAATTGCAGCGGTTTTATATATCGCTCTTCTTTACTTTTTCAAATTCATCCATAATTTCCTGTGCCGGCGGCTTATCCAGGAGGCTGACAATGTAGATCGCCAGCAGGGAGAAGGCAAAACCGGGGACGATTTCATACAGGCCCAGCCAGGCAAACTGTTTCCAAATCAGCACCGTCAGGCCGCCGGCGATAATGCCGGCCAGGGCGCCGTTACGGGTCATGCGCTTCCAGAAGAGGGACATGAGGATCATCGGGCCAAAGGCGGCGCCGAAGCCAGCCCAGGCGTAGGCTACCAGGTCGAGGATAAAGTTGTTCGGGTCAAGGCCGAGCAGGACGCCGAGGACGGTAACGGCGACTACGGTCAGGCGGCTGACCCATACTAGTTCGTGCTCGCTGGCGGTAGGCCGGATAAGGGCTTTATAAAAGTCCTGCGCAAACGCCGAGGCGGTGACCAAAAGCTGTGACGAGGCGGTGCTCATGATGGCGGCCAGTACGGCGGACAAAACCAGGCCGGCAAAGAAGGAACTAAACAGGTCATTGGTCATAACCAGGAACACCGTTTCGACATCAGTGCCGGTCAGCGGCTGTTTGAGGTATACCCGGCCGACCATGCCGACAAGGACGGCGGCGGCCAGCGAGAAGACCACCCAGGTCATGGCGATGTTGGTGGCGTGTTTGATCTCGGCGGAAGAGCGGATGGCCATGAACCGTACCAGGATGTGCGGCTGGCCGAAATAACCAAGGCCCCAGGCCAGCAGCGAAACAATGGCTACCAGGGACAGGGGCTTGCCGTCCGGGTTGGTGAAGGGGTTGAACAGCTCGCCGTTTATAGCGTGGAGGGCGTTATAGGTGGCGGCCGGACCGCCGATCAGTATCATGGCGGCAATCGGGACAACCAGGATGGCGAAAAACATCATAACGCCCTGGACAAAGTCGGTCCAGCATACGGCCATGAAGCCGCCCAGAAAGGTATAAAAGACGATAACAAAGGCGCCGACCACCATCGCCCAGGCGTAGGGGATGCCGAACACGGTGTGAAACAGCTTGCCGCCGGCCACGAACCCGGACGAAGTATAAATAAGGAAAAAGATAAGGATGAAGATGGCGGAAACAATGCGCAGGGTTTGGGATGTGTCGCGGAACCGGTTTTGGAAATAGTCGGGAAGGGTGAGGGAGTCGTTGGCAATCTGGGTGTACTTGCGCAGCCGCTTGGCCACAAACACCCAGTTGGCCCAGGTGCCCAGGATCAGTCCTAAGGCAATCCAGCCGGCCTGGATGCCGGCCGCGTAGGCAAAACCAGGCAGGCCCATGAGCATCCAGCCGCTCATGTCCGACGCTTCGGCGCTCATGGAAGTGACCCAGGCGCCAAGCTGGCGGCCGCCGAGAATGTATTCCGACATGCTGCGCGTTCGGCGGTAGTAGATCACACCGATCAGCATCATGCCGATAAGATAAAGAATAAAGGCAGCAAGAACTCCTATGCTGTATCCGGTCATAACCAATTCTCCTTTTTATGTAATTATGACCAAATTATACGCTGAAAGGCGCCGGCCGGACAAGCGTTTTCTCATAGGCCCTGCCAAAATCGGGAAAACTGGGAAAAGAGGGAAGCGGAGTTAAACTATGGCCCAAACTGAATTTAAAGCCGTCGTACTGGCAAATGAAATTGATTTGGCGAAAATCGCCAAACACTTCGGCATAAACCGCAAGTTCAAATGGGAAGACTCGCTGGTTCTGCGGGAAAAGGATTTCCAGGGCATTGTCCGGCAGCCGGAGAACAAGGCAGTTTATCTGTTCTCCTTCGGCAGTTTGGTGTTTATTAACTGCCAGCCCCATGAAATTACCGACATTGTTAGCTATCTCCACCGCATTGAGCCGAATTTGCATACCGCCAATATCTTTGAGTTCACCGACGACTATGTGTTGGCAGCCGATGCCGGCCAGCCGCCGGCTCTCAACAACGATTATATGGTTACCGAGCAGGTACAGGGGTTCCAGGAAGAAATTGTGGCCACGGTGCTGGCCAAATCGGTGGCCCTCGACCGGATTGAAGCGCAGATTGGCGTGCTGCTGGACGAGGTGGAAGATATTATTACTTACCTGGAAGAGGGACGGCTAACCGTGTCGGACCGGCAGCTGGCCCAATTATCGGGCCGGATTTTGGGGTTCAAGTATAACACCATCTCTTATATCATGCTGCTGGACAAGCCGGATATTGCCTGGATCAGCGAGGAGGCGGACGCCTTGTATGCCGAGCTTAGCACCATATTTGAACTCGACGGCCGGTATGAAATAATCCGCCACAAAACGCACACCCTGATGGACATCACCGAAGTTTTTTCCGGGCTGTCCCATGCCCGGCGCGGCACGCTGCTGGAATGGGCGGTGATTATTCTTATTGCCATTGAAATTTGCCTGTCACTGTTTGAGATTTTCTTTTTAAACCGCTGAGATAATCATGCCAATATATTGGCACACAAGCGCTGGAAAATATAAGCGTTCCACCACTTTCAACTTTCCGGTTGCAACTTTCCAGGGTGGAGTTAAGGTTAATACGAACCGCAGAGGACGCGGAGCGGCGCGATGCAGCGCGCTAGGAATAATTTTCTCTCCGTGTTCTCCGCGGTTCTTTTTTGTTGTCGTAATTATCCACCACTTTCCGCTTACTAATTTCCGGTTATCAACGTCAACAGGGAAATGGGGGCTGGATGGCCAATACATATAGGTATGTAAACGAGAGGAGGCGGCTCTTATGGCTCTGAATCTTATCCTCGGCAGGGCGGGCACGGGCAAGACCCGCCGCTGTCTTGACGCCGTCCGCGAGCGGCTAGTTCAAGCGCCTGACGGTCCGCCGCTGCTTTTAATCGTGCCTGAACAGGCCACCTTTCAGGCTGAGCGCGAACTGGCCGCCACCCCTGGCCTGGGCGGCTTTGTCCGGGCCCATGTCATGGGGTTTCGCCGCCTGGCCTACCGGGTACTGGCCGAGACGGGCGGCGGGGCGGCGCCCCACCTGACCGACATGGGCAAACGGCTGGTCCTGCGGCGCCTGCTGGCCGAGCACCGCGGTGAGCTAAAACTCTTAGGACAGGCTGCCGCCCAGCGCACCTTTGCCGATACCCTTGCCAGCCTGATTTGGGAATTTAAGACCTATGGCATTGCTCCGGAGCAAGTTGCTGCTGCCGGAGAAAGTCTCGGCGCCACGCCGCTGGCGGCCAAGCTGCATGACCTGGCGCTGCTGTACGAAGCATTCGAGGATTTTCTGCGGGGCCGGTACACCGACCCCGAGGACTGTCTGCGCCTGCTGGCGGCCAAAATTCCCGCCGCCACGCTGACCCGGGGCGCCGAAGTGTGGGTCGACGGCTTTGAGTGGTTTACGCCCCAGGAATACGCGGTGCTCGAAGCGCTGCTTTTAGCGGCGCAAGACGTTACCGTTACCTTATGTCTGGATGAGCCTGATGCGCCGCACCACGCGGACGAGACGACGCTCTTTCACCGCTCCTGGAAAACGCGGCAGTCGCTGCGCAAGCTGGCGGCCCGCCTGGGCGTGAGCTGCCGGGAAGAGGTGCTGACAATTGCCCGGCGGTTCCAAGCGCCAATTCTCGCCCATGTGGAACGCTATGCCGCCGATGCCAGGCCGCCGGTCTGGACGGGGGATAAGCAGGGCCTGACCATTGCCGAGGCGGCTAACCGCCGCACGGAAGTGGAAGGCATCGCCCGCGACATGATCCGCCTCTGCCGGGACGAAGGCTATCGCTGGCGGGACATGGCGGTGCTGCTGCGCGATACGGACAGTTATGCCGACCTGGTTGAAACCGTGCTGGCCGACTACGATATACCCTTTTTCAGCGACCGCCAGCGCCCGGCTGTCCACCACCCGCTGGCCGAACTTATTCGCTCCGCCCTGGAGGTTGTGACCGAGCGGTGGGCCTATGAGCCGGTTTTTCGCTGCCTGAAAACCGACCTGTTTCCGCTGTCGCGCGACGAAATCGACCTTCTGGAAAACTATGTGCTGGAATTCGGCATCCGCGGCAGCCGCTGGACCAAGGACGAGCCGTGGACGTTCGTGCGGCGCCTGTCGCTGGATGAGGATGCCGAACCGGATGAGCGCCAGCAGGCTTACCTTGACCGCATCAATGCCATCCGCCGGCGGGCGGTGCAGCCGCTTATGAGTTTTGAACAGGCGCTGACGCAGGCGGCCACGGTGCGGGATATGACCGCCGCGCTCTACACCCTATTGGCCGATCTGGATGTGCCGGCAACGCTGGAAAAATGGGCGACGGCCGCGAGCGCCGCCCGCGACCCGGAGCAGGAGCGCGAACACCGCCAAATGTGGCATAGTATCGTTGACTTGTTCGACCAAATCGTCGATACCTGCGGCGAGCAGAAAATGACCCTGGCGGACTATGCCGCCGTTGTGAACGAGGGCCTCGAAGGGCTGGCCTTTAGTCTCATTCCGCCCGGCCTTGACCATGTTACGATTACCCCGCTGACGCGGGCGCGGCTGGCAGCCAAGGTTATCTATCTGCCGGGCGTCAATGACGGCGTGCTGCCTAAGCGTGGCCGCGAGGAGGGCCTGCTCAGCGACCGGGAACGGGCCGAGCTGGCTAGTCTCGGGCTGGAACTGGGGCCAACCAGGGAGGCGGACGTGTTTGCCGAACAATTTGTTGTCTACACTGCCCTAACCCGGGCGAGCGACCGGCTGTGGGTGAGTTTCCCCCTGGCCGATGCCGAAGGCAAGGCGCTGGCGCCGTCGCTTATCGTCCGCCGCCTGAAAGAACTAAGCGGTATCGATGCGCTGAAGCCACTGCCGGTCGAGCCGCCCGCCGGGGCGGAAGACGAATATATCGTCCATCCCCGCCGCAGCCTGGCGGCGCTTGCGGCCGGATTGCGGCCCGCCCTTGCCGGTCAGCCGGTCGGAAAGCTGTGGCGCGACCTCTACAACTGGGCCGTGGCGCGGCCTGATCTTGCCGCCGATTTGCAGCGCGTAGTGGCCGGCCTTTTTCACTCCAACCAGGAACAGGCGCTCCCACCGGAGCTGGCCCGGCGGTTATATGGCAAACAAGGTAAGCTGCGGGGCAGCGTTACCCGCTTTGAGGGCTTCCGGGCCTGTCCGTTCCAGCATTTTGCCCGCTACGGCTTGGCGCTCAAGGAACGGGCGGTGGCCCAGCTTAAAGCGCCCGATTTCGGCCAGTTCTTCCACGCCGCCCTCCGCCAATTCGGCCTGCGGGTTGAAAAGGAGCTGACCGCCGATAACCGGCGCCGCTGGCAGCGGTGGGGCGATGTGAAAGATGAAGAAATCGGGCCGCTCTGTGAGGCCATTGTCCAAGAACTAGCGCCCAAACTGCAAAACGAAATTTTGCTCAGTTCGGCCCAGTACCGGAGTATCACACGGCGCCTGCAACGGACGCTGCAGCGCACCGTCACCCGGCTGGTGCGGCTCGACCGCCGCAGCCGGTTCAAACCGGTAGCGCTGGAGCAGGCGTTCGGGCGGGATGGCGCCGCCCTGCCGGCGCTTACTCTTACTCTGCGCGACGGAACCGAGCTTGAGCTGGTCGGGCAGATTGACCGCCTGGATATGGCCGAGCACAAGGGCCGGCGGTTGCTGGCCGTCATTGACTACAAAGCGGGCGGCGCTTGGCTGCGCCTGCCTGACGTCTATCATGGCCTGCGCTTGCAGCTTTTGACTTATCTGCTCGTCGCCCTGCGGCACGCCAACGCGCTTTGCGGCGAGGGGGAATACGCCCCGGCGGCGGTGCTTTACTGCTATATTAAAAATCCCAAAGTGTCAGCCGGTCAATGGCTGCCGCCGGAGGAAGTGGAAAAGGAAATCAATAAGCAGCTGAAACTGCCCGGCTGGCTGCTGGATGACGTGGAAACGGTGCGGCTGTGGGAGCCGGGCCTGGTTGGTTATGCCGAATTTCTGAAAGTGTGCATCAACAAGGATGAAACCTTCCGCCAAAATACGCGGGTTTATGTCAAAACGGAGGAACAGTTCGCGCTGCTCCTTCGGCATGTGCAGGCACAGTTGACCGCTACGGCCGAGGCTATTCTGGCCGGGGAGGTGGCCATCCGGCCGTACGCGCTTAAAGGGCGGACGCCATGCGGAAATTGCCGCTACCGTCCGGTTTGCCAATTTGACCGGCTGCTGGCCGACAACGACTTTGTGCAGCTGCCGGACCTGGGCGATGAGGAGATTTGGGCCCGGCTGGCGGCGGAGAAAGGAGAAGAGGCATGAGCAATTGGTCACCGGAGCAACGGGCGGCCATTGAGGCGCGGGGCCAAAACCTGCTGGTGGCGGCCGCCGCCGGTTCGGGCAAGACCTCGGTGCTGGTACAGCGCATTATCGACCGCATCTTGGATAAAACGGCGCCGGTCAATGTCGATGCCCTGCTGGTTGTGACTTTTACCAATGCGGCGGCGGCGGAGATGCGCGAGCGTATAGCCCAGTCCCTGACGGCGGAATTGGCCAAAGGCGAGCGGACCCGCTATCTTGAGCGGCAGCTCTTACTCTTAAATCAGGCGTCCATTTCCACTATCCACTCGTTCTGCCAGTCGGTAGTACGGCAGTATTTCTACCGGCTGGACCTGGATCCCAACTTCCGCATTGCCGGCGAGGGCGAAACGGCGCTGCTCCGCAGCGACACGCTGGAAGCGCTGCTGGCCGAGCGGTACGAACAGGGTGACGAGGCGTTTCTTACCTTGGTCGACCACTACGGCGATGAACGGGACGACAGCTCACTGGCCGGACTAATCCTGCGCTTATACGAATTTGCCCGCAGTCAGCCCTGGCCGGAGCACTGGCTGCGCCGTCTGGCCGACGCTTTCCGCCTGGACGGGGCGACCGGCATCGGCGAACCGTGGGAAGCACTGCTCGCCGACCGCATTGCTCTCGAACTTGAGCGGCTCCAACACAAGCTTACCCGGCTGGCGGCGGAGGCGGCCCGCCCCGGCAATCCCGCCGCTTATGTCAAAACGTTGGAGGACGACCGGGGCCGGCTGGACGGGGCAATCGCCGCCGCCCGCCGTTCCTGGCGCGAACTGGGCGCAGCGCTCAATGGCCTAAAGTTTGGCAAGCTCGACCCGGCCCCGGGCGTGGATGCCGCTATCTGTAAGCGGTTCCAGGAGCGGCGGAACGCCATTAAGGCCAAAGTAAAAGAACTAACCGAGCGCTATTTCGGCCGGCCGGAACAGGAATTTATCGCCGACATGCGCGCCCAGCTGCCGCTGATCGAAACGCTTATCGACCTTGTTCTCGAATTCGGCCGGCGCTTTCAGCAGGCCAAAAAAGCCAAGGGCCTTGTCGATTTCAGCGACCTTGAGCATTACTGCCTGCAGGTGCTGCTGGCCGACGGCGCGACGCCCGGTAATGTGCAGCCGTCGGCGGTGGCCCTGGCCCTGCGCGAGAAGTATGAAGAAGTGCTGGTGGACGAATACCAGGACACCAATGGCGTTCAGGAGACCATTTTAGAGCTGGTGTCGCGGCCTGACCGTCCCAACCGCTTCATGGTCGGCGATGTCAAGCAGAGCATCTACCGGTTCCGCCTGGCCGAACCGGGCCTGTTTTTGGAAAAATATAACCGCTATCCGGCGGTAGCGGACGGCAGCGAGCGGCGCATCGACCTGGCGCAGAATTTCCGCAGCCGCCCCGGCATTTTAGCGGCCGTTAATTTCCTGTTCAGCCAGCTTATGACGCCGCGGGCGGCCGAGATGGGCTACGGCGAGGCCGAAGCCCTCAATCCCGGGCCGGATTATCCG
Organism: Sporolituus thermophilus DSM 23256; assembly: GCF_900102435.1. Lineage (NCBI taxonomy): Bacteria > Bacillati > Bacillota > Negativicutes > Selenomonadales > Sporomusaceae > Thermosinus > Thermosinus thermophilus. The sequence continues at coordinate 116,860 of NZ_FNBU01000006.1, forward strand.
CCGTGCGACCAGCCGACTTTGGCCGGGCCGGTAGAAGTTCATCTTATTGACCATGCCGAGGCCTTGGCGGGGAAGTCAGCAAACGGCGAAGCAGAGGAAGAAGAGGCGGAGCAGGGCAATGAGGCCGCAAGCGGCGACGAGGCGCTTTCTGCGCAGGAACTAACCGCGTTTGAGCGGGAGGCGTGGCTTATTGTCCAGCGGCTAAAAGCGCTGAAAGAGGCCGGCCATGTCGTCTACGACAAGCATGGCAAGGCTTACCGGCCGTTGGCCTGGCGCGACATAGTCATTCTGCTGCGGGCGGTGCAGGGCAAGGCAGGTGTGCTGCTCGACGTGCTGCGGCAGGCCGGCATCCCGGCTTACGCCGATCTGGACGGCGGATATTTTGAGGAGACGGAAGTGCAGGTCATGCTGTCACTCTTGGCGGTCATTGACAACCCCCGGCAGGACATTCACCTGGCCGGCGTGCTGCGGTCGCCGCTCGTGGGCCTGAGCGCCGGTGACCTAGCCGCCATCCGCCTGTGTAAGGACGGCGACCTGTGGACGGCGCTGACGGCGGCTCTTGAAGCTGATCTGGCTGAGCCGCTGCGGCAAAAGATTGGCATCTTTCTTGACCGGCTGGACCGTTGGCGGAGCTTGGCGCGGCGGCGGGGCGTCGCTGAGCTTATTTGGGGTATTTACCGCGAAACAGGGTATTATGACTATGTCGGCGGTATGCCCGGCGGGGCTCTGCGGCAGGCCAACCTACGCGTCCTCTACGACCGGGCCCGCCAGTACGAAGCCACCAACTTCCGGGGACTCTTCCGGTTCCTTCGCTTTCTTGACCGGCTGCGCGACCGCGGCGCGGATATGGCGGTGGCGCGAGCGTTAGGCGAGGGCGAAGACGTGGTCCGGGTCATGAGCATCCACAAGAGCAAGGGTCTTGAGTTCCCCGTAGTCGTGCTGGCTGACCTGGGCAAGCAGCTAAACCTGAGCGATACGAAGGAACTGGTGTTGTGCCACAAAGAACTGGGGTTAGGGCCCAAAGTTATCCGCCCCGACCTCAGGGACAGCTACCCGACGCTGGCCCGCTGGGGGATTGAGCACAAGCTGACGCTTGAGGCCAAGGCGGAGGAACTGCGCGTTCTGTATGTGGCCCTGACGCGGGCGCGGGAAAAACTGATTCTGGTGGGATCGGTGAAAAAATTAGCCGACCGGTGCAGTGACTGGTGCGCCGTGGTGGGACGGCAGGCCCAGGCGCTGCCGGATGCGCTTATTACCGACGCCAAGAGCTATCTCGACTGGTTGGGGCCGGCCATCGTCCGCCATCCGGACGGCGCCCCCTTGCGTGAGCTGGCCGGTTGTGACTTGGTGCCGACCGCAAAACTGGCCGCCCTTGCTTCGGCTTGGCAGGTCACTATCCATGCGGCCGACGGCATAAGTGCGGTCGCGCCGGGCCAAACGGCCGATAATCCGCTGGTTGCGCGGCTTAAAGAATTAAAACCGCTGCCGGGCGGCGACAGCGCCTGGGTGGCGGCGCGGCTGGACTGGCGTTATCCCCATGCCGCGGCCGTGGGCCAGCCGGCGAAACTCACGGTCAGCGAAATCAAGCGCCGGTTCGCGCTGGCTGACCAGGAAGGCAAGCAGTGGTATCCGCCACGGCTGGCGGCGCGGCCGCGCTTTATTCAGGCGGCGGGTAAACTGACCGCGGCCGAAGTGGGTACGGCCATGCATGCCGTCATGCAGCACCTCGACCTGGCCGGCGACATTAGCGACTCCGGCGTGTGCCGGCAGCTCGAACGTTTGGTTGCGGCGGAAATTCTTTTGCCCGAGCAGGCCGCCGCGGTGGATGCCGCAGCCATTGCCGCCTTCTTCGCCAGCCCGCTGGGGCAGCGCTTGCTAAACGCGGCGTGGCGCAGGCGCGAACTGGCCTTTTGCCAGGTGCTGCCGGCGGCGAACGTGGAGCCGGCCTTGGCCGGAACGGACGAAACGGTCTTTATCCAGGGCGTCGTCGACTGCCTTTTTGCCGAGCCTGACGGTCTGGTCCTAATTGACTACAAGACCGACCAGGTAAAGGACGGAACCGAACTGATCAAGCGGTACGACGTGCAACTTAAACTCTATGCCGCCGCGATGGAGGCGATTTTCCGGCAGCCGGTTAAAGAAATATACCTGTATGTCTTCAGCACGGGACAGACCGTGCCGGTTGGGCGCTAGCTGCTGAGTGACGCTGGCGGCGAAAAACAATCCAGTTTGGCCAGACAAGGCCAGACTGGATTGTTTTGTTTGGATACGCTTCTAGACAATTTACATAAACAATAGTATTATTAGTTATATGGCTATAAAAAATATTTATATCTCTTTAAGGAGGATGGTTAATTGGAACGTCCATGGGCTAAGGATTTGGCTAAATTAAATAAAACGGAGTTAATTAAGCTCAAAAAAGACGGGCTTGCGATTTTAGATGATATTGAGCGCTTGGCCGCGGCCGGTTTTGCCGCTCTCGGGGCAGAGGACATCGAACTTTTGAAATGGGCCGGCCTTTATGGGCAAAAGCCGCGGACCGACGGCTATTTCATGCTGCGCGTTAAAGTGCCGGGCGGTATCATGAATGGCGAGCAGGTGCGGACTTTGGCCGCGATTGCCCGCGCCTACGGGCGGAACGAGCTGCATTTGACCACGCGCCAGGCGGTACAGTTTTATTGGATCAGACTGGAATACTTGCCTGATATCTTTGCCCGCCTGGCCGCGGCCGGTTTGAGTTCGGTCGAGTCTGCCGGCGACTGTCCGCGCGCGGTGACCGGCAATCCGCTAGCCGGCATCGATCCGGACGAAGTGATTGACACCAAGCCGTTGGTCGAAGCAGTAACGCGGTTCTTCCAGGGAAACCCGGAGTTTTCCAACCTGCCCCGCAAATTCAAAATTTCGATTTCCAGCAGTGGCCTTAACCCTGGTCATGCTGAAATTAATGATGTGGCCTTTACTCCGGCCGTCAAAGAAATTGACGGTGAGCAAGTTATCGGCTTTCACGTCATGGTGGGCGGCGGCTTAGCGGCTAAACCGCATATGGCCGTCAAGCTGGACATTTTTGTCCGCCCGGAAGAAGTAGTGAAAGTAGCGGCGGCGGTAGCGACCATTTTCCGGGATTTTGGTTATCGTGAGCATCGTTTCCACGCCCGCCTGAAGTATCTGGTCGCCGACTGGGGTGAGGCCCGGTTTCGGTCTGAACTGCTGAAACTTACCGGTCCGTTGCCAACCAGGGGGCAAGACCTGACGCGGGGGTGGAACGGGGGCTATTATTACGGTGTCCATCCGCAAAAACAAGCCGGTCTGCATTATGTCGGCCTGGCCATCCCCGGTGGGCTGCTCACGGCGGCTGATCTGGAGGGGTTGGCCGAGCTGGCGGTACGGTACGGTGACGGATCGCTGCGGACTACTAATACCCAGAACCTGATCTTGGCCAATGTCGCCGCCGATAAAGTAACTGCTTTGCTGGATGAGGCGCTGGTAAAACGCTTTACGCCCTTTCCCCAGCCGTTTGCCGGCCATACCGTTGCCTGCACCGGCAATACTTTTTGCACTATGGCGATTGTGGAAACAAAACGGCGGCTAAATTCCATTGCGGAATATCTTGATAAGCATGTCGAACTTGATACGCCTGTCCGCCTGCATATGTCAGGTTGCCCTAACGCGTGCGGCCATCATCAGATTGCCGATATTGGCCTCCAGGGTTCACTGCTTAATGTTGACGGCAAAGCCATTGAAGCGTTTGAACTCTGGCTTGGTGGCGCCTTAGGGCCGGGCGCGGCTTTTGCGACGAAACTGGAAGGGCGTATTCCCGCCGACGATGCGGCGAAGGCCATTGAACGGCTGCTAAAGTTTTTCCAGGCAAACAAGGGCGAAGGCGAAACATTTGCCGCCTTCGTCAGACGGGTCGGGGTGCCGGCCTTCCAGACCAAGCTGGACGAGTTTTTAGGAGTATCCGGCCACGGGGAGCAGCCGGTCAAAAAGGCGGTTAACGGGTAAAATAACTGTAATAAAGCGCTCACGAACTTGATAAACAAAAGGGCTCTGGGGCTGATGCCCCAGGGCCCTTTTGTCATTCACTAAACTATCTGTTGAGCCGGTTGGTCTTTACTCAACCGGTGGATTTGTTTACAGGCCTGCCCGAACGGGGGTAAATTCAGGAATAATGCCGCGCCACCGTGATGCATTGGCGCCGATTGCTGCATAAAGTAGAATGGAGGCTTTAATGGCTTCGCAATGTATTAATTGAAGGAGGGATACCGTGGAATATAAGGCTAAAGACTATTCATACCTTATCGGGATGGAAGGGTTTAGCCCCGAACTCCTCAGGATGCATTTCACGCTGTACCAGGGGTATGTGACCAATACCAATAAACTGCTGGAAATCTTAGACCAAATGCTGCGCGCCGGCAATTTGAATACGCCGGAGTACAATGAACTCAAGCGGCACTTGGGTTGGGAGTTTGACGGCATGCGGCTCCACGAGTACTATTTTGAAAATCTGGGCGGCAATGGCCGCCTCAGCCGGCGCAGCCGGGTTGCCGCGGCAATGGCGCAGAACTTCGGCAGTGTGCAGGCCTGGGAAAAAGACTTCCGGGCGACCGGCGCCATCCGCGGCATTGGCTGGGCTATCCTGTATCAGGACGTGACGAACGGCCGGCTGATAAACTTTTGGATCAATGAACACGATAAAGGGCACCCGGCAGGATGCAATCCGCTGCTGGTGATGGACGTGTGGGAGCACGCCTATATGCCGGATTACGGCCTCGACCGCGCCGCCTATATCAATGCCTTTTTCGGCAATATCGACTGGCGGGTGGTGGAGGAGCGGCTACTATAAAAAATGCCGCCTGCTTGTGCAGGCGGCATTTTGCCGGTGAGGAGGCGGCCTTAGCTTTAGCTAATATCAATTACTTTACCTGGGTTCAGGATAAGGTTGGGATCAAGGGCTTGCTTGATGGCTTTCATCATTTTGAGTTCGACGGGATTGGCGAATTTCTCCAGCAGCTTAACCCGCTTGTAGCCGATGCCGTGTTCGCCGGACAGTTTGCCGCCCAGGTTGTAAACCAGGGTATATAGTTCTTCCTGGACAAGCGGCAAGATGCGATCCCAGTCGTCGTCACTCATTTTATCTTTGAGAATATTAACATGGATGTTGCCGTCGGCGGCATGGCCGGCGCAATGCATGGTCACGCCGTGTTTGCGGCCAATGGCAGCGATTTGCTCGACGGCTTTGGGAATTTCACTCATGGGGACGACGATGTCTTCCATAGAAAAGACCAGGCTGCGGGCGCGGTCGGCTTCGGCGAAGGCCTTGCGCGCTTTCCAGATTTTCGCCGGATCAGCGACCAGTACGGCCATGGCGCCGTTTTCGGTACACAGTTCGTCAATGGTGGCCGCTTGTTCTTCAAGTTGTTCTTCGTTTTCGCCTTCGAGCTTGATGATAATATAGTAGCCGTTGTCACTGTGGGGCTGTTTTTCCCGCAAAAATTCCTCGCAGCATTTGATGGTTTCATTATCCATAAATTCCACGCAGGTAGGCGTGATGCCGGCGGCCATGATTTTTGGCACGACCCCGATTGCGGTAGCGAGGTCAGGGAATACGGCCAGCAGGTCAATCTGTTCCTTGGGAAGCGGCATCAGCTTCAGATATATCTTGGTGATGACGCCCAGGGTGCCTTCTGAGCCAATAATCAGGTTGACGAGGCTATAGCCGGTGGAATCTTTCATGCATTTACCGCCCAGGGTGACAATTTCCCCTTCCGGAGTGACAATCTCCAGGCCGTATATTTGACGGCGGGTGGTACCGTATTTGACCGCCTTATTGCCGCCCGCATTGGTGGCGACATTGCCGCCGATGAAGGAACTGTCGCCGCTGCAGGGATCGCCGGCATAGAGATACCCGGCGGCGTTGGCCGCTTTTTGCACCGCCTCGGTGGTTACGCCCGGCTCGACGACCATAAACATATTAACGGTATCAATTTCCAAAATTTTATTCATCCGCTCCAAGGACAGGACGATGCCGCCTTTAAATGGCACGGCGGCACTGGCCAGGCCGGTGCCTGCGCCCCGCGGGACAACGGGTATGCGCTCGCGGTTGGCAAGTTTGATGATTTCGGCGATTTCCGCCGCATTGGCCGGCAGGACCACTGCTTCCGGCATTTTCACATATTTGGGGTCGGTTACCTCGTCGTGGGAATAGGGCTCCATCTTCTCGGGGCTGGTCCAGACATACTTCTCCCCGACGATTTTTTTCAGCTCAGCAATTACAGTCTCGCTTACCGGATTGTAAGCGACCATGCTTTTTCCCTCCCTCACACGGGTATAATCAATTAATTATACCAATTGCTAAATTCAGTATAATCTTGCAGGGAAAATTTGTCTATAAGAATTTTTTATGAAGTGCGTAAAAATGAGTGATATAAACAAATGGTTTTGGCTGCTGGTTGCGATTTTATTTTTGTAGGTGATAAGGAATAGTAGCGACAATTACGTTTTCTTTTAAGATAAGCAGCGTCCGCAAAATCCAGCCGGTTTGGTTATGGAGCAGTCTGTGCCACCATTTTTTTGTTTCGAATTCCGGGATCAGGACGGTTATAAAATCAGACGGCGCCTTGGTTCTTTCAAGCTGTTCAATATAATCCAGCAACGGCTTAATTACCAACCGGTAAGGAGAGTAAATAGTAACCAGGCGGATATCGGGATTCCATTTCTCCCATTTTTCTTTAAATTTACGGCCTGCTTCGTCATCGGTAGCAATGTGCACTGCCAGGATATCGGGACTAAGCGCTTTGGCGTACTGAAGTGATTGGGCTACCACGCGGGTAATACTGGCTACTGGTACGATGATCAAGTTCTTAGCTTGGGTGGGGGTGCTGCAAGCTGGCAGGGTTGGTATATTCAGGCGGCAGCTGGAGCTGTTCTGACATATCGTTGTAGTGGTGGCGGATTTTTTTAAAAATATAAATCATTGTCGGAATGAAAATAAGCACCAGCCAGGCGCCATAAAAGAATTTGGTAATAGCGATGACCAAGACAACGGTACCAGTGACGATGGCTCCTACCCCATTTAAAATTGCTCGCCTGGTCCAGCCTTTGCTTTTCTCGCGGCGCCAGTAAACAACCATACCGACTTGAGCAATGGTAAACGAAAGAAAGACGCCAATGGCATACAAAGAAATTAGATGTTCGGTGTTGCCGTGGAAAATAGTGATTAGCAGGCCGGCTATGACGCTGAGAAGAATTATTCCGGTGGAGAAGCTGAGCCGTTCGCCTCTGACGCCAAGATAACGGGGCATATAGCCATCCTTTGCTAAAATGGACAATAGGGGCGGCAGGCCGTTATAAGCCGTATTGGCCGCTAAATATAGCACTAACATGGTGGTAAATTGAACATAGTAATACGCCCAATTGCGGCCGAAGGTTAACTCAGCCACCTGCGAGAGCGCCGTAACATCAGGCGTCGGAATGATATGGTAATGCATAATCAAAAAGGAAATACCAGCAAACATGACCGCAAGGATTGCGACATCCAATAAGTTGTTATTGTTGCATTGCGGATTTCCGGTTTTTTGAACATCGGCACGCCGTTGGAAATAGCTTCCACACCAGTCATAGAACTGCAACCGGAGGCAAAGGCACGCAGGATCAGAAAGGCAACTGTCCAGTCCCATTGCTTAGCGGTAGATGCGGGCGGAATAAGCGGCGCCGGCTGCGTAAACGCCTGATAAACACCTGCCGCAATAAGCCCTAACATTCCCAGGATAAAAGCATACGTAGGAAAGACAAAAACATTGGATGATTCGCGCACGCCGCGCAGATTGATTAACATCAATATGCCAAATAACACGGCTAAATCAATTGTCACCGCATGGGGGGCTAACTGCGGGAAAGCAGATACGATCGCTTCCGTACCTGAGGAAATGCTCACTGCTACAGTAAGCGAATAATCGGCAAATAGGGCCGCTGCTGCCGTCAGGGCCGGCAATTCACCAAGGTTGTGGATGGCTACGGAGTAAGAACCGCCACCGCCGGGGTTAGCTTTGGCCACCTGTACATATGAAACAGTTACAATAGCCAGTAATACGAGGATAGCAAGGGCGACCGGCCCTATATAGCCATACGCTAATACCCCAGGGATAGCAAGAGTAAGCATAATCTGTTCCGGGCCATAACCAACCGATGACAGGGCATCAGATGAAAAAATTGCCAGTGCCTTCCATTTTGGCAGCTTTTCGTGACTAAGCTCTCGATTATGCAGCGGTCTGCCAATTAGCAAACGCCTGATTTCACGCATCATAAAACTATCAGCCTCCATTATACTCTTTATGGTTAACGTACAGGCTTATCCTAAAAAATAAGGCCAATAGTTATTCCAGCTTTTGTAGGCCACCGCTGTGGCGGACAACAATAAGAAGTACATCGTATTTCGCGATTAGCCAAAGTATATCCTCATTTGTCCATATTTAATGTTCCCTCGCTCGGAATCAAATAATGGCGATTTAGCAAGTGTAAAAAAAGCAAACCGGTGCGTAAGCAACCAGACCTTGCGGCCAAATGAGCCGCCCGGCTGTTACTCGCGTACCGGCCTACAAATCGCCTAAGCTGTGCTGCTTCTGCGTTTTGTCCGCCAGCTATGCGTCCACTTTAGCTTTTTCTTCGTCGCGGAGCCGTTTTTCCAAATTTGTATCAAGAATATATATTTCCACCCGCTCGCCCGTTTTAGTGCTAATGTCACTGTGGCTGCTGACCACACGGCACCCGGTGAGGCGGGCCACCAGGTTTTCCGCTTCTTCGTTAAATGTCTCGCGCAGGATCTGCCGCATTTGTTTAACTACTTGCCGGCCTTTTTCGGTTTTGACAAGATGTGTTTCCTCGATAGTCAGAACGCCTTTTAGGCGGATTAAGACCATATCATCAATAATATAAGTCTTGGCTTCCGTAGGTCCGCGGCCAATGAGGCTGCGCTGAAACTTAATAAAGGCATCATTAATTTCGGCTTCCAACAGAGTTTTTTTTATAGCCATAACAACCGTTTCCTCCGTAACATAAAAAGAAAAGACCGCACGGTCTTTCGACCTCTTTGCTTTAGCCTACGAAGTTAGCTGTCGGGTTAGGATGGCAAGAGAGGTAAACATCCTTTCTGCCTGTGGCAGAATTCACCCCAAAAAGGTGGGTCCTCCGCTTCCATATGGAATTCGGCTTTGCTTTGTTTTACAGAGTCAATTATAGCTTATCTGTTACAGAAAGAAAGTTTCATTTTAGCAGGAAAAACTGGCTTTTTATAGCCTGGGCTGGCTAATAATACAACGGGATGGTTATGGCGCTGCATTAAAACAGTTTGCGCAAAATTTGAAGCGGCGGCAAAAACCAGGTGTGAAAACATTGTCTCCATTTCCCGAAATAATGAGGTATAAAAGCTAGTAGAACAGTCTAGCCAGTGCTTTACGCTATACTCGGTTGCCATAAAAGAGTGTTGACAGCGGGCGGGGCGGCGTGGCATAATAAACACAAATCAATATTGGTACCTTTAAATCAGTCCTGTGAGGCTGGCAAGGTAGGCGGCGTAATCAAGATTGCAGCTTTATGGCACTTTTATATGCCAAAAAGGGCTTCCTGTCAGTGGGACTGGCGGGAAGCCCTTTTCGCTTGCCTCGGTACCAAAAACGAGGAGGAGAAGGTATGGAAACCCACGTCAAGGTTATCGGGCAGGAACCACGTCTCTTGCCCCAAAGCTTAACCCAGGCCGGCGCGTCGGTCGGCGCCGCGGACGGCGGCAGCCGCTACCGCTGGCAAGTGCTAATTGCTTCCGTGCTGGGGTATGCCATGGACGGGCTGGATATGCTCATCTTGTCCTTTGTCATGACAGCGATCATCGGTGCTTTCGGCCTGACCCTCGCCGAGGGCGGGTTGGTGGCCACGGTAACCTTGATCGGTGCTGTGCTTGGCGGCTATGGCTTTGGCATTTTGGCCGACTATATCGGGCGCGTGCGCGTCTTTTCCCTCACCATTCTGGTTTTCTCGGTTTTCACCGGCCTAACGGCCTTTGCCGACAGCTTCCTGGAACTCAACATTTACCGCTTCCTGGCCGGTTTGGGCCTGGGCGGCGAGTTTGGCATCGGCATGACGCTTGTCACTGAGACGTGGCCGAAAGAAAAGCGGGCGCGGGCGACCGGGGCAGTGGCTGTCGGCTGGCAGCTCGGCGTGGTGGCCGCCGCTTTGGTCAGCGCCTATGTACTACCGGCCTTTGGTTGGCGGGCCGTTTTCCTGATCGGCGCGCTGCCGGCCCTGTTCGCCGCCTGGGCGCGCTACGGTCTGGCTGAACCGCCTATCTGGCTGGCAACGCAGGCGAGAAAAAAGGCGCTTCGGGAAAAAATTGCCGCCAAGCTGCCCTTAACCGCCGAAGAACAGGCGTTTTACAACAAGACCACCCAGTTCCCCTTGCTGCACCTGTTCGCCGACCGGCGTACGGCAACGACTACGCTGGCCCTTACGGTGATGACCAGTGTGCAGAACACGGGCTACTATGGCATTATGGTCTGGCTGCCCACTGTCTTGATGAAACAGCATGGGTTGACGCTGAACAAAACGAGCATGTGGATGGTGGCCACCGTTTTGGGGATGATTTTGGGGATTGCCGTCTTTGGCTATATTGCCGATAAAATCGGCCGCCGTCCCGCCTATATGGCCTTCCAGTTGGCTTCCGCGGCCGCGGTGTGGGTGTATGCTAACCTGTCTGACCCGCTGCACCTTTTAGTCGGCGGCGCGATCCTCGGCTTCTTCTGCAATGGCATGATGGCCGGCTACGGCGCGCTGCTGTCGGAAAACTATACTACGGAAGCCCGTTCCACGGCGGAAAACTTTATCTTCAACACCGGCCGGGCCGTGGGCGGTTTCGCTCCTCTCGCCATCGGCGTCCTGGCCGCTCAGTACAGCCTTTCCGGCGCGCTGGCGCTGTTGGCCTTCATCTACGTCGCCGCCGCCGTCAACGTCTACTTCCTGCTGCCGGAAACGAAGGACAAAGAATTGGTATAAGAACCTTGCAGGCAATCAGGAAATATAATATAATATTTGTCGTGAAGTTCAAATGGTGTGGGGGCGTAGCTCAGTTGGGAGAGCGCATGGTTCGCATTCATGAGGTCGTGGGTTCGAATCCCATCGTCTCCACCAGGAGCTAGATTTTGCCTATGTTCGCAGGGTGGTGAATGTAGGCATTTTCATTTTGATGAACACATAGTTGGTTTTTATGCGTTGACTTTGAAGTAAAAAAATATAGGAACTATGTGCTTACTTCCTTCCTAAAATTGGCGTTTTATGTCAATTAGGAGGGATTTTTTTATGACTTTTGGCGAGGCAAAAAAAATTTTTTTGATTGCAAAAAAAGCACAAAACATAGCTGAAACAACATACTCTTCATACGAACAAGTGCTTAGATTTTTCGGGCAATGGTTATATGAGGAAAAACAGGTTATTGATATTGAACATATCACTAGTGATTTTATTCGCGAATTTTTCGCTATGTTGAAAAACCAAGGTAAGCGTGGCATTACACTTCGTGATTATTATATTGTTTTTAATGTGTTTTTTAATTTCCTATACAATGAAGAATACCTGCATAAAAACCCGATGAAGAATATCACTAAACCGAAAACAGAGAAAAAACAAATGCGTACATTCACTGCGCAAGAAATAGCTAAGATGCTTAATTGTTGGGATAAAAATACTTTTTGGGGTTATCGAAACTATTGCATGTTTTGTTTGCTTTTTTCAACCGGAATAAGAAAATCTGAAATAATTAACCTAACATTAGCTGATATAAATATAACCAATGACCTGATCCGCATTGCACAGGGTAAAGGCATGAAAGAACGATTCGTACCTATCGGAAAAACGATGAAAAAGGTATTGCAACATTATTTGAAGATGAGAGAAGAATACCTGCAAGAGGAAGAATGTAAGTGGTTATTTTTCAGCCAGCGGCAAAAGAAAAAACTAACACCATCGGGATTAAATTGCTTATTCAGGCGATTAAAACAAGAACTAAACCTACAAGGCGAAAAAATATCCTGTCATACATGGCGGCATACTTTTGCCAAGAACTATTTGCTTAATGGTGGAGACATATTCTCACTGCAGAAAATATTAGGACACAGCGATATTGCTACGACAAAAAACTATCTCAACCTGACCGATCACGAAATGAAAATGCAACATGCGAAATTTAATCCCCTGGACAATCGGGACTGGCTGTATTAGGAGGGGATTGACATGATTAGCAAAGAAAAAGCCGTCATGGATTGGATTGAAGAGAACTTCTATATCAACAGCATCAAAATAGAAGAATATCCATTGTTTCCGGCAGGGAAGAAAATTACCGACAAAAATGGTGATGAAATGGTAGTGTATTATGACCTGCTATACAACAGGGTTGATTGGGATTTTCCGAAAAAATGAGACTATAATCCTAGAAAAATAGGAAAAAAGTCCTAGGGAAAAAGGTTGTATTTTTGTCCGATTTATTAAGTATGGAATTGAAGGGTATTTTTCGCCAGACAAAAAAACCTTACATTTTTACCAAATATGGGATTGATATTTTATAGAGGGGTAATTTTCAGTCAAGTAAAAAAACCTTGTATTTTTGCCCGAAAATACGTTAAACAGGGAAGGGTTTTTAAATTCATTGTAGACATTTAGCTTAAAATGTTCGTGTATGATGGACATATAAAAAATGTAATATTTTTGGCCGAAAATTCGTTACACAGGGTAGGGTTTTTTACACTAGGCAAAAAACATTCTATTTTTGCCTATTACTGGCAATATTTTATAGAAAGGGTTATTATCCAGGACAATGTCCTGGATTTTTTTATTTTGCTTGTTCAATCAAAAAATTGAAAGGTGGTGATATGTGATGAAATTGACCAAGCTAAAACTAGCCAGGCTTAGGGCAGGACTAAAACAGACAGAACTTGCCAAAATGTTGGGAGTCAGTCCTAGTTACATCAACAAAATCGAAAACAATGCCGTAAAACCAACTATGGAACTTCTGTTCAAGTTGTGTCGGTTACTCGACATTAGTCCTTATGAACTGGACTAATTTTTTTATGTCTATTCGGTCAAAAAATTGAAAGGAGTTGGTTGCATGTACAAATACACCTGTAATACCTGCTATGATACCTCTATTCGTTCTGTCCCAGGCTGGGATATTGAATGTCATTGCGGCGGTATGGCGACAACAAAACAAAACAATAGCAAATATTCGTATGCTTGCCCGAAATGTGGTAATACATGGATAAGCGATCGATTCAACGCAAATATTTGCCCTGATTGCGGTTATTGGCTAACAGTATGTAGTTATGACGAAAATGGTCAAAAAATCAACCAGGAAGAATACGAGCAAATAAAACGAAACAAAGATAATGGATTGAAATACCTGCTGCATGTTTATGGCAAAATAAAAGTGCAGAGATTGGCATCCTAAAAATGCAGAGCTGAAATTCCAGTTTGGCATAAAAAGAGGCACTTGCCAACAACCAAATAATCCCTTACCGTAAAGTTGCTGAGACTAACACGGGAGGGGAATTGAAAGGATGTTGACATTGCCTCAGCAACAGTATATCAGACTTATGCGTGAAGTTGAAGGGTGTACAATCTCTGAAATCGCCAGAAACAGAAACATATCTTGGCGAACGGCCAAAAAGTACGCAGATAAAAACGACTGGAATATAGACTTTGGCCCTCGCATTAGGCAAAAACCTGTCATGGAGCCATTTCAGGAGGTCGTCGATACTTGGCTGGCAGAAGACCGTCAGCTGCCCCGTAAGCAGCGGCATACTGCCGCCCGGATTTATCAGCGACTGAAAAATGAATACGGCTTTACCGGCAGCGACCGGACTGTCCGCGCCTATGTCCAAAAACGCCGAGAGCAGATGGCCGTGGAAGATGCTCAGGCCTATCATCGCCTTGAGCACCCCGGCGGTGAAGCTCAGGTTGATTTTTGCACTGTACAGGTAAGTAAAGATGCAAAGCTGATGGAGTACAAGCTGCTCGTAGCTTCCTTTCCTTACAGCAACGCAGCCTTTGTCTATCCGGTACCACGGGAAAACCAGGAGTGCTTTCTCGAAGGCCTCAAGCGCTTGTTTGAAAAAATGGGCGGCGTACCTACCCGGATATGGTTCGACAACCTTTCGGCGGCAGTGGTGTCCGTCGAAAAAGACGGCCAACGAAAATGCACGGATGCTTTCCTTAGGTTTTGCGCCCACTATCGGTTTGATGCCGTATTTTGCAACCCCAACAAAGGCAATGAAAAAGGCCATGTGGAAAACAAATGCGGTTATAGTCGCCGGAACTGGTGTGTACCTATACCGGTATTTACCGACCAAGAAACCTTTGCACGCGAATTGACAGAGATCGAACAAGCTGACCGGCAGCGCCCTCACTATGCCAAAGGCGTCACGATCGAAGAACTGTGGCACCAGGAAACCCCTAAACTCCTCGCCTTGCCTGATAAGCCCTACGAAGTGTTGCGGTTAGATAGTGCCAAAGTTAACGGTTATGGCGAAATCCGCTTTGATAATGCCAGCTTTTTTCTCCCTGGCGTACAACCTGATGCCGACGTCTTACTAAAAGTGTTTTGGAACCGGATAGAAGTGTATGACAGCGATTACCAAAAGCTAGCCCAATTCCCCCGGCCATACACCGGCAAAACCATGGACATCCCCTGGCGGGAAGTATTGCAAAGTTTGCAGAAAAAGCCGCGCAGCGTTAACCATTCGCAGTTTGTCCGGCTGTTGCCCCTGGTTATCCAGCAGTTTGTTTTGGCCCGGGATGCCGGTGGCGCTCCCAATGAAATAAAACTGCGCCTCGGCTGGCTTAGCGAGTGGCTGACATGTTACCGGCTGGATGAGATAGCTCAGGCACTTGAAAAAGAGTGGCTTGCCGATGGCCATACAGGTGCTTTTTGTGACCGGATGATACATAGACTGTATACTATTCGTAATCCGCAAAAAACGCTGCCGGAAGTATTGCCGACCGCTCGCGAATTGCCGGCTGCTG